>NZ_SMKB01000175.1:0-15236 GCF_004348575.1 Actinomadura sp. 7K534 | reverse complement strand
GCCCCCCGATGTACGCCCGGCCTTCGGAGCCGCGTTGGTCGCCATCCCGCCAGGGTAGGCCCTTCCTTAAAAAGACGAGCATGTTCTTTTGTGTTAGGGTCTCCCGCATGATTTTCGACTCCTCCCGGTGGACGGCGACCCTGGCCGGCCGGCGCGTGCTGATCACCGGCGGCGCCCGCGGCATCGGCGCGGCCCTGGCGAAACGGCTCCACGAGCACGGCGCGCGGGTCTCCATCGCCGGGCTGGAGCCCGACCTGCTCGCCTCCGTCGCCGCCGAATGCGGGGAGGCCCCGTGGTGGACGTGCGACGTCACCGACCGCGGCAGGGTCGAGGAGGTCGTGAACGGCGCCGTGGAGAAGCTGGGCGGCCTGGACGTGGTCGTGGCCAACGCCGGTGTGGCCGCGCAGATGCCGATCGTGGGCGGCGACCCCTACATCATGGATCAGAGCATCCGCGTGAACGTGATGGGCGTCTACAACACCCTCCGCGCGGCCGGACCCCACATCAGCCATGAGCGCGGCTACGCGCTGGCGGTGGCGTCCCTGGCGGCGGCCGTCAACGCGCCTCTTCTCGGCGCCTACAGCGCGTCCAAGGCCGCCGTGGAGGCGATGGGCAACACGCTGAGGGCCGAACTGCGCCCGTACGGCGCGAAGGCCGGCGTGGCCTACTTCGGTGAACTCGACACCGACATGACGAGCCGGGGATTCGGCACCGAGGCCGCCTCGACCCTCATGAACGCGGGAGCCGGAGGAAGCCTCATCTCGAACGTCGCCCCGCTGCGGGTGGGGATCGACGCGCTGGAACGCGGGATCGCGCGGCGCTCCAAGCGCGTCGTCGCCCCCTGGTACGTCGGCCCCATCCTGCCGGTCAGGATGCTCGTGCAGCCCGTCGTCGACCGCGTCGTCCAGCGCGGCCTGAGCGAGATCCTCGACATCGCGCGGAAGGAACAGGTGGACCTCACCACGCCGCAACCGGAGTCGCACCGGTGACGGCGCCCCGCGCCACCCCCGGCGGGCTCCGCGACGTGGGGGTGGTGAACTGGCTGCTCTGCCGGGCGCTGGGCAGAGCCGCCGGGACGGGACCGCCCAACCTGTTCATGACGCTCGCGCGCCGCCGCGGCCTGTTCCGCGGCTGGCTGTTCTTCGCCGGACGGCTGATGCCCGGGGGCACCCTGCCGCGCCGGGAGACCGAACTGGTCATCCTCCGCGTCGCCCACCTGCGCGACTGCGGCTACGAGTTCGACCACCACGTCCGCCTCGGCCGCCGCGCCGGCGTCCGCGAGCAGGACGTCGCGCGCCTCAGGGAGGGGCCGGACGCGGACGGCTGGAGCCCGCGCGAACGGGCGATCCTGACCGCGGCCGACCAGCTCCACCACAGGCAGGACATCGACGACGAAGCCTGGACGCGGCTCCGCACCCACCTCACCGAGGCGGAGTGCGTCGAGCTGACGATGCTCGCCGGGCACTACGAGATGCTCGCCACCGCGATCACCACCCTGCGCGTCCAGCCCGACCGCCCCGCCCGCGCGGGCGCCAAGGGCCACTGACCTCCGGACGCGCTCAGGCGTCCAGCGCGCCGGAGCGCAGGAGGAGGCGCACGTGCTCGACGACCGGCGGTCCGACCGCCCGCAGCGCCTCCATGTCGCCCGCCGCGACCGCGGGCGTCACCATCGCGCCCACCGCCGACACGACGATCTGGCAGGCGAACCGGGCGGCGTCGCCGCTGAGCCCCATCAGGCCCGCGAGCGCGTCGGCGAGGTCGTGCTGAATCTCGGAACGCCGCTGGATGGCCTCCGGCCCGGCCGCGTAGACCTCCACCAGGAAGAGCCGCGCGTAGCCCGGTTCGGACGCGAGCGCCTCCAAGTAGGCGGTGAAGGCCCGCTCGAACCGTGTGACCGGGTCGCCGCCGCCCTCCGCGGCGCCCTCCAGCTGGCGGCGCAGCAGCGTGCTCGCCTGGTCGAACGCCGCCATGAAGCAGTCGAGCTTGGACGAGAACAGGCCGTAGAAGCTCTGCCGCGACACCCTGGCCCGCCGCAGGACGTCCTCGACGGACGTCCCCACGTAGCCCTTCTCCGTCATCGCCTCCGCCATGGCCGCGCAGAGGCGGTCGCGGTGCACCCGCTCGACCTCCCCGCGGGACAGCGCGTGGCGCCCCCGGGGGAGCCTGCGCGGCGACGACTGGACCATCCGATCAGGTTAAGGCACCGCCCCTACACCTCCGGGCGCCGTCCGGTTAGGGGGGATGAGACCGGTGTGATGGCATTCACCGAATGGTCCGTACACTGGGCGAACGGGACCGCGGCGCCCCGGGGAGACCGGACGGGCCCGGTCCCGCGTTTCGGCGCGCCGTGACCCTGCCTTCACGTACGCGGTGGGACGTACGTCACACTATGCATGTAGGTGTTCGAGGAGGAGAAGCGTGACCGATCGCGACGTGGACGTTCTGAGCAGAGCCCCGCTCTTCGAGGCCCTCGACGAGCAGGGCGCCAAGGCGCTGCGCGCCAACGTGACCGAGGTGCGTCTCGCCCGCGGTCAGACGCTGTTCAACGAGGGCGAGACCGGAGACCGGCTGTACGTCGTCCTCGAGGGCAAGATCAAGCTGACCCGGACGGCGCCGGACGGCCGGGAGAACCTGCTGAGCGTCCTCGGCCCCAGCGAGATGTTCGGGGAGCTGTCGCTGTTCGACCCGCGCCCCCGCACCGCCAGCGCCATAGCGGTCACGGAGGTGCGCCTGGCGGGTCTCGGCCACGACGACCTGCGGCCCTGGCTGACCGGGCACCCCGAGGTCGCCGTCCAGCTGCTCCGCGCGCTCGCGCAGCGGCTGCGCAAGACCAACGACGTCATGGCCGACCTCGTGTTCACCGACGTCCCCGGGCGTGTGGCCAAGGCGCTGCTCGACCTCGCGGAGCGGTTCGGCCAGCCGTCCGAGGCCGGCCTGCACGTGCACCACGACCTCACGCAGGAGGAGCTGGCTCAGCTCGTCGGCGCGTCCCGCGAGACGGTCAACAAGGCGCTCGCCGACTTCGCGCAGCGGAACTGGCTCCGCATCGAGGCCCGCGCCGTCGTGATCCTCGACATCGAGCGCCTCCGCAAGCGCTCGAAGTAGCACTGCTCGAACAAGCACGGGCCGCGGACCCGCTCCGCCCCGCCGGAGCGGACCTCTCCGCGGTCAGCGGCTGTTCAGGTAGTCCAGCTGGGACTGGACGGACTGCTCGGCCGCCGGCCAGAGGGACCTGTCGACGTCCGCGTAGACGCGCTCGACGACCTCGCGGGCGGTGGTCGCCCCTGCCGCGACGGCGGACTCCACCTGCGCGAGGCGCTCGCGGCGGTGGTCGATGTAGTGGTCGAGGACGGCGATCGGGTCGTCCAGCTTGGGGCCGTGCCCGGGGAGGATCGTCGCGGCCTCGACGTCCGTGGCGAACCTGCGGAGCCGGTCGAGCGACCCGAGGTAGTCGCCGAGGCTGCCCTCCAGCACGGTCGTCCCGTAGCCGAGGATGGTGTCGCCGGTGAGGACGGCGCCGTCCGCCGGAAGCCAGAACGTGAGCGAGTCGTCGCTGTGGCCGGGCGTCTCCATGATCCGCAGCTCCAGGCCGCCCGTGGTGACGACGTCCCCCTCCGCGAGCCCCTCGTCGCCGAGTCGGTGCCTGGGGTCGAGAGCACGGACCTTGACCGGGCCGCCCGCCAGCTTCGCCAGCTTGCCCGCCCCGGCGGAGTGGTCGGGGTGACCGTGGGTGAGCAGGATGAGGCCGATGCGGCGGTCCTGGGCCTCCACGGTGTCCAGGACGCGCCTGAGGTGCTTGCCGTCCTTGGGTCCCGGGTCGACGATGACGACCTCTTCGGAGCCGGGCTCCGCGATGATCCAGGTGTTGGTGCCGTCCAGCGTCATGGCGGACGGGTTCTCCGCGAGCACACAGGTCGCCCGCTCGGTGCCCATCCCGTCAATCTCGGTCATATCCCCCATCCTGCCCGACGCCCGATCGGGGTGCCGGACCGGGTTCCAGCCGAGTCGTTCCAGGTGGCGCAGCGCCGACGTGCCCGTCAGCCGCCACATGAGCGCCCTGCCGCCGCGCACGCTCCGCTCACCCGCCCGGGTAGTGGCGCGCCGACGGCTCCGGCAGGACGAGGTACGCCTCGCCGTCGATGATCTCCGCGGTGGGCTCGTGGACGACGATCTCGCGGCGCGCGGCCAGCACGTCCGCGACGGTGTCGTACTCGGCGAGCTCGGTCACCATCGTGATCGTCGGCGGGAGCATCATCCACTCGCCGGCGCGCACGCGCTCGGCGGCCTCCGCCGGGCGCACCCACGCCGCCCGGTCCGCCTCGGTGCTGACGTCCCGGGCCCGCTGCCCCTCCGGCATCGCCGCGACGAAGAAGCGGGTGTCGTAGCGCTTCGGCTCGACCTTCGGCGTGATCCAGTGCGCCCACGGCCGGAGCAGGTCGGACCGCAAAACCAGGCCGCGCCGGTCGAGGAAATCGCCGAACGAGAGGGACCGGTCGAGCAGCGCCTGCCGGTCGGCCTCCCAGTCGTCGCCGCGCGTGTCGTCCACGACCGTCTCCCCGGTCGGGCCCGCCAGCAGGACGAGGGTCTCCTCGAACGTCTCCCGGACGGCCGCGCACACCAGCTCGCGGGCCAGCGCCTCGTCGGCCTTGAACGCCGCGCCCCAGTCGGCGGGCGGCCGCCCGCACCACGCCAGCTCCGCCTCCCCGTCGCGCGGGTCGACCGCGCCGCCGGGGAACACGTAGGCGCCGGGCGCGAACGCCATGGACCGGACGCGGCGCAGCAGGAACACCTGCAGCCCGTGCCTGTCGTGGTCGCGGAGGACGGCGACCGTCGCCGAGTGCCGCGCGGGGACGGGCTCGACCCGGCCCGCGAGGATGTCCTCGACCCGGCCCCGGAACTCCGCCGGCAACTTGAGCCCGTTCACCATCGCCCTACCGTCCTCCAGCCCCCGCCCACCGCCATCCAACGGACGAGTTCCACTCGGCTCACCGTCCTCCAGCCCCCACCCACGAGAGGCCGAGCTCAGCTCGGCCTCTCTTCTGTGCCCATGGCGGCCCATTCGGACATACCGAACGTCATTCCGTCAAGGCCCCGCCACCCGGCGCGGTCGCGGCGGTCAGGCGATCTCGGCGATGAGCTCGACCTCGACGGGGACGTCGCGCGGCAGGACGGCGACGCCGACGGCGCTGCGGGCGTGCCTGCCCGCGTCCCCGAAGACCTCCACCAGCACGTCGCTCGCCCCGTTGATCACCTGGGGCTGGCCGGCGAAGTCGGGGGCGCTGGCGACGAAGCCGACGACCTTGACGATCCGCGCGACCCGCGACAGCTCCCCGACCTCGGCCTTCAGCGCCGCGACCGCGTTCAGCGCGCAGATCCGCGCCTGCCGGGCCGCCTCCTCGGCGCTGACCTCGGCGCCCACCTTCCCGGTGACGCCCAGCTCGCCCTTGACCAGGGGGATCTGCCCGGCGGTGTAGACGAGCGACCCCGTCCGCACCGTGGAGACGTACGACGCCACCGGCGCGACCGCCTCCGGCAGCTCGATCCCCAGCTCGCGCATCCGTTCTTCGGGCGTGCTCATGGCCATTCCTCCTCGTCGAGGGACTGCTGGTCGGGTGGAACCGGGCGGGCTAGGACTGGACCTCGCGCTTGAAGTAGGCCACAAGGTTCTCCGGGTTCGGGCCCGGCAGCACGGTGACGAGCTCCCACCCGTCCTGGCCCCAGTTGTCGAGGATCTGCTTGGTCGCGTGCACCAGCAGCGGAACGGTCGCGTACTCCCACTTCTTCATGCGACTCACCCTAGCGATCGCCTCACCCGAACCCCGTTCGAACCCACCGGCGGCACGGGGCGCACGCCGCCCCGCGGCCGGCGGCCCAGGGGCACGGCCGGACGGTGTGCCGGGGGTCAGCCGCTCGGGGTCGCGCCGCCGGGCTGGGGGCCGCCGTCGGTGATGCCGCGCTGGCGGTCCTCCCGAGGGCCGGAGACCCCCTGGGTGGGCTCCTCCCGCTTCGGCTCCTCCAGGCCGATCACCGGCGGGACGTCGTCCGGGGACTCCAGCGTCGTCTGCTCCGCCGCCTTGGCCAGCTCCTCCTCGGCCTTGGCGAGCCGCTCGCCGAGCGCGAGCTTCTCCTCCCGCTCGCCCTCGCCCTCACCGCCCCGCGGGGTCCCGCCGGCGGCGCGGTCGAAGAACCGCAGGACCTCGACCGGCAGCGGCATGATCAGCGTGCTGTTCTTCTCGGCGGACACCTCCACGACCGTCTGCAGCAGCCGCAGCTGGAGCGCCGCCGGGTCCTCCGACATGATCTCCGCGGCGGCGGCGAGGCGCTTGGACGCCTGGAACTCGCCGTCCGCGGTGATGATCCGGGCGCGGCGCTCGCGCTCCGCCTCGGCCTGCCGGGCCATGGACCGCTTCATGCCCTCGGGCAGCGAGACGTCCTTGATCTCGACCCGTTCGATCAGGACCCCCCACGGGCCCTGGCTGATCTCGTCGATGATCTCCCGCAGGTAAGCGTTGATCTTCGCGCGCTCGCCGAGCAGCTCCTGCATGTCGGACTGGCCGATGACGGACCGCAGCGACGTCTGCGACACCTGCGAGACCGCGTAGCCGTAGTGCTGCACGTTGACGATCGCCTTCACCGGGTCGATCACCCGGAAGTACACGACGGCGTCGACCCGGACGCTCACGTTGTCCTGGGTGATGCCGTCCTGCGCCGGGACGTCCAGGGTGATCGTCTGCCGGCTGACCTTCTGCATCCGCTCGACGACCGGAATGATCGCCGTCAGGCCGGGGGCCCGCACGGCGCCGGGTCGCAACTGCCCTCCCCGCTGCACCTTGCCCAGCCGGAACACGATCCCGTGCTCGAACTGCTGCACGACGCGGATCGACGACAAGAGGAACACCCCTGCGACGCCGAGGACGACGAGCAGGATGACGAGTATTAGTCCTTCCATCACGGGCACCTTTCTCACGTGGGCGGCGGGGGTCGTGCCCGGGAGCGCCCGGAACCCGGGCGGGGCACGTCGGCCCCGTAAAGGTCCAGGCACCGGCCACGGTCGGTACACGTTTCCCAGCTAACCGCGCGGGCAGGCCGAAGTACAACGTTCGCCGGACGATCTCCGCGGGAGGGCGACATCGTGTCAGGGATCACTTGCATGAGGCCGTCCGCACTCGGAAGTGTTTGACGAGTGAACGATATGGTCGATCGGGTGAGCGCGAGAGACACCGACTGGGACGGCGTACGCCTTCATGTGGTCACCGGCAAGGGCGGTACCGGCAAGACGACCGTCGCCGCGGCGCTCGCCCTCGCGCTGGCCGCGGGCGGCCGCAGGGTCCTGCTCGTCGAGGTCGAGGGCCGCCAGGGCATCGCCCAGCTCTTCGACTGCCCGCCGCTGCCCTACGAGGAGCGGCGCGTCGCCGTGGCCCCCGACGGCGGGGACGTGTACGCGCTCGCCATCGACACCGAAGAGGCGCTCATCGAGTACCTCGAGATGTTCTACAGCCTGAAGCGCGCCGGGAAGGCGATGACCAGGCTCGGCGTCATCGACTTCGTCACCACCATCGCGCCCGGCCTGCGCGACGTGATCCTCACCGGCAAGACCAGCGAGTCGGTGCGGCGCAAGCGGAAGGACGGCTCGTACGTCTACGACGCCGTCGTCATGGACGCCCCGCCCACCGGCCGCATCACGAAGTTCCTGAACGTCAACCACGAGGTGTCGGGCCTCGCGAAGGTCGGGCCGATCCGCAACCACGCCGACACCGTCATGAAGGTCGTGCGCAGCCCCGAGACCGCCGTGCACTTCGTCACACTCCTGGAGGAGATGCCCGTCCAGGAGACGATGGACGGGATCCACGACCTCACCGAGGCGGGCCTTCCCGTCGGCGGCGTCTTCATCAACATGGAGCATCCGCCCGTGCTCTCCGAGGACGACCTCGCCGCCGCCGCGGCGGGCACCCTCGACACCGACGAGATCGTCCGCGGGGTGAAGGCCGCCGGCCTGGAGCACGACTCCGAGCAGATCGCCGCGATCCTCGCCGCCGAGGCCACCGACCACGCGCTCCGCACGGCGCTGCAGCGCCGCGAGAAGGAGCGGCTGGAGTCGATCGACCGGCCCCGCTACACGCTGCCGCTGCTGCCGGACGACATGGACCTCGCCGGCCTCTACGACCTGGCCGCCGCCCTGCGCGAGCAGGGAGCCGCATGACTCCCGCCCCGCCGAGCCCGGGCCGCACCACCATCGAGGGGATCCGATGACGACCGGCAAGACCCCGCCCGCGCTGGACGTCGACGCGCTGCTCGACGACCCGCGCACCAAGATCATCGTCTGCTGCGGCTCCGGCGGCGTCGGCAAGACGACCACCGCCGCGGCGCTCGGCGTCCGCGCCGCCGAACGCGGCCGCGACGTCGTCGTGCTCACCGTGGACCCCGCCCGCCGCCTCGCCCAGTCGATGGGCCTGTCGGAGCTCGACAACAGCCCGCGCAAGATCGAGATCGACGGCGACGGCGAGCTGCACGCCATGATGCTCGACATGAAGCGCACCTTCGACGAGATCGTCGAGGCGCACGCCGACCCCGACCGGGCCAAGCAGATCCTCGCCAACCCCTTCTACCAGTCGCTGTCGTCCAGCCTGTCCGGGACGCAGGAGTACATGGCGATGGAGAAGCTCGGCCAGCTGCACCGCTCCGGCGCCTGGGACCTGATCATCGTCGACACCCCGCCGTCCCGGAACGCCCTGGACTTCCTGGACGCCCCCGAGCGCATGGGACGCTTCCTCGACGGCCGCTTCATGAAGATCCTCGCCGCCCCCGCCAAGACCGGCGGCCGGTTCGGCGTCAAGGTCATCAGCGCCGGGTTCGGCATGTTCACCGGCGTCATCAACAAGGTCCTCGGCGTGCAGCTCCTGCGGGACGTGCAGACCTTCATCGCCGCGTTCGACACGATGTTCGGCGGGTTCCGCGAGCGCGCCGAGAAGACGTTCAAGCTGCTGCAGACGCCCGGCACCGCGTTCCTCGTCGTCGCCGCACCGGAGCCCGACGCGCTCCGCGAGGCGTCCTACTTCGTGGAGCGCCTCGCCGAGGAGCGGATGCCGCTGGCCGGGCTCGTGGTCAACCGCGTCCACGAGGCGGACGGCGGCGCCCTGTCCGCCGCGCGCGGCCAGGCCGCCGCCGAGACGCTGGAGGAGCGCGGCGAGCACGCGCTGACCGCCGCGCTGCTCCGCCTGCACACCGACCGCATGCAGCTCGCCGCACGCGAGGACCGCCTCCGCGACCACTTCGCGTCCACCCACCCGAACGTCCCGGTGACCGCCGTCCCCGCCCAGGCCGAGGACGTGCACGACCTCGACGGCCTGCGCCGGGTGGGCGAGGACCTCTCCGGGACCGCCGTCCCGTCCGCGGCCGCGTAACCCCCGCGGCCGCTCCCGCGGGCCGCCGGTCGTGATGGGGTGGGTTCCGGGTCGGCTGCGCGAGGGAGGTCGATGGTGCCGACGCCGCCACGAGCCCCCGGGCTCCCGGCCGGGGGCGCCACGGACGCCGCGCCGCGCATCGACGAGATCGACGTCCTGCGCGGGTTCGCCCTCTTCGGCATCACGCTCGCGAACACGATCGACATCACCGGGATGCCGACGGGCGGCTCCGGCGCGGCGTACTGGGCCCACGAGACCCTGCTGAACCAGCGCTTCTTCCCGATCTTCGCGTTCCTGTTCGGGCTGAGCTTCGGGCTGTTCCTGGACGCCGCCGCCAGAACGGCCCGCGACCCGAGGACGATCATGGCGGCGCGGCTGGGCTTCCTGATCCTCTTCGGCGCGGCGCACCGCCTGCTGCAGCCCCGCGAGATCCTGCTGACGTACGCGGTCATCGGCATCATCGTGCTGCTGCCCGCGTCGTACCTGCCCCGGCGCTGGCTCCTGGCCCTGGGCGGGGTCGCCACGGCGGCGGCGCTGGCGCTCAGCGGCAGCATCGCGTTCATCCCGGGCCTGTTCCTGCTGGGGTACGCCGTGCAGCGGTACGGCCCCGGGAGGCTGCTCGGCCTCCCGACCTCCCGGCTCGCTGTCGCCTTCACCGTCGGCGCCGCGCTCGCCCTAGTCCTGAACGCCCTGCAGATCACGACGGACGCCGGAGCATGGCTGGGCGCTCTGGCCGGCCTTGTGACCGCCACCGCGTACCTGGCGGGCCTCCTCCTGCTGCTGCGCACCCCCGCCGAACGCGCGCTGCGCAGGCTGGCACCGGTCGGCAGGATGGCGCTGACCTGCTACATCGGGGCCACGGTGCTGATCGTCGCAGCCGACCAGGTGCTGCACCTGGGCAGGGCACCCGACTACCCGGCGGCCATGGCGCTGGGCCTGTGCGTGTTCGCCGTCGAGCTCGCGTTCTGCGCCCTGTGGCTGCGGCACGCCCGCTACGGCCCGCTGGAGTGGGTGTGGCGCTGCCTCACCTGGTGGCGGCTCGTCCCGATCCGCCGGGACCGGCCCGGCGCCGACGGCCGGGAGAGCTCCTGACCGGCCGAGTATGGGCGTAGGCCCGCGCCGGGGTGTCCGGTGCGGGCCTACGTGCCACGCTTCTTAATTCGGACCCTGTCGGTCCTTGAACCTCTGCCGGTGAGCCGCTTCGGCGGGCGGGTCAGCTGGCGACGAGTTCCTCCTCGTCGACGTCGACCGACCGCTCGTACTCCTCCTTCGCGGTCTCCAGCAGCGCGCGCCACGATCGCACATCCGGCCGACGCCGCAGCAGAGCACGACGCTCCCGCTCGGTCATCCCGCCCCAGACACCGAATTCGATCCGGTTGTCGAGGGCATCGGCGAGACACTCCGTGCGCACTGGGCAGCCGCGGCAGATGAGCTTGGCTCGGTTCTGCGCCGCTCCCTGCACGAACAGGGCGTCCGGATCCGCGTTACGGCAGGCGGCGCGGGCGGTCCAATCCGTGATCCACATCTTGGCCCCACTCCCCTAGGGTCTGTGTCGATTTGCGCTCCTTGGCCGGACGGGCGCGGACGTCAGGCCGCCAAACGAAAGCCGTGGGGAAGAACTTACGGAAGCGAGGGACGTTTCAACAGTCCCCGGAGGGCCCATTCTGGATATAGCCCACCGGGGCCATACCGCCGGAACGGACTAGTTACCTGTCGTTGACGCGCCAGACGCGGCGCAGGTTGCCATCCTTAGGGCATAACGGACGAACGTCCCGGTCAGCGGCGGCAGAAGATGGTCACGCCGGGGGACCTGTCCCGAATGCACTGCTCGTCCCGCGTACCCTAGACCACGTGCGCGTTGCTAATTCGGACCGGGTCAAGGCCGCCTCCACACTGTTCAGACTGCTCGGGGCGGGAGTCGTAGCGGGCGTCCTCGTCGCGTTCATCGCACTGCCCGCGGTCGGGAGCGCCGGCATCACCGCACGCGACGCCGCGAACAACTTCGAGGACATGGACGGCCAGCTGGAGACCACGCCGCCGTCCGAGAAGACCGTCGTGTACGACTCGGACGGCAAGCCGATCGCCACGTTCTTCGACAAGTACCGCGAGTCGGTCCGGCTCGACCAGGTCGCCCCCATCATGAAGAAGGCGATCATCGGCATCGAGGACTCGCGCTTCTACGAGCACGGCGCACTCGACCTCAAGGGCACCCTCCGCGCACTGGCGTCCAACGTCGAGTCCGAGACGACGCAGGGCGGCTCCACCCTGACCCAGCAGTACGTGAAGAACCTCCTCGTCGACGCCGCCAGGACGAAGGAGGAGTACCGCGAGGCCACCGCCCCCACCGTCGGCCGCAAGGTCCGCGAACTCCGCTACGCCCTCGACATCGAGCAGCGGCTGTCGAAGGACGAGATCCTCGAGGGCTACCTGAACATCGCCTACTTCGGCGCGGGCGCGTACGGGGTGCAGGCCGCGGCCAAGCGCTACTTCAGCATCCCCGCGTCCGACCTGGAGCTCGGGCAGGCCGCGCTGCTCGCCGGCATCACCCAGAACCCGACCGCCTACGACCCGATCCGCAACCCGCGGGACGCGCGGAAGCGGCGCGACATCGTCCTCTACCGGATGGCCCAGCTCGGCCACATCACCAAGGCCACCGCCGACGAGGAGGCCGCCAAGCCGATCGAGCTGAACCGCACCGACCCGGTCGGCGGCTGCCAGGTCAGCAAGGTGCCGTACTTCTGCGAGTACGTGAAGTACGACATGCTCGACATCCTCTCGGACGGCAAGTACTGGCAGATGGAGCCGGACGAGCAGCAGAACATCGTCAACGAGCTCAACCGCGGCGGCTACACGATCCGCACCACGCTCGACGCGAAGGCCCAGCGCGCCGTCGACAAGACCCTGCGCTCCACCGTCCCGCCCAAGGGCAACCGCGTCGCCGCCGAGGCGATGGTCGAGCCGGGCACCGGCAACGTCAAAGCGATCGGGCTGAGCAAGCCGTTCGGCCCCGGCAAGGGCAAGACGACCATCAACGTCCCGGCGAACCGCCGCCACGGCGGCGGCACCGGCGTGTCGGCGGGCTCGACGTTCAAGATCTTCACGCTCGCCGCCGCCCTCGACCAGGGCATCCCGGTCAGCACGACGATCAACTCGCCGGAGACCATCACGATCGGCGGCTTCCAGCCGTGCCGCTACACGGGGATGCTCGACGGCAAGATGGTCAAGAACAAGATGGTCGGCGGGAGCGACTCCTGGACCGTCTCCAACGCGGGCGACAGCGAGAAGGGCAACTTCAACCTCAAGACCGGCACCTGGCACTCGGTCAACACCTTCTACGCCGCCCTGGAGAAGCGCGTCGGCGTCTGCAACGCCGTGAAGATGGCCGAGAAGTTCGGCATGAAGCAGGGCAACGGCAACCCCCTGCTGCCGCACCCGTCCCAGGTCCTCGGCGTGAACGACGTCGACATGGTCAGCCTCGCCTCCGCCTACGCCGGCTTCGCCGCCCGCGGCAAGTACTGCCCGCCCGTGTCGGTGACGGAGGTCGTCGACAACCAGGGCAAGCGGCTGAAGCTGCCCAAGCACGAGTGCAAGCAGGTCCTGGACGAGGACGTCGCCGACAAGGTCAACTCGATCCTGCAGGGCGTCATCACCCAGGGCACCGCCCGGGGCCGCGGCATCGGCCGCCCGGCCGCCGGCAAGACCGGCACCTGCGAGGAGTTCACCTGCGCCGTGTTCGCCGGCTTCACCCCGAACCTCGCCGCCGCCACCGCCTACTGGGACTTCCGCAGCCCCTGGAAGTACAAGGTGTACGGCGTGTACGGCGCGGGCATCCCCGGCGGCATCTGGCAGTCGTCCATGCAGCGGGCGCTCGCCGGCGAACCCGCCCCGGGCTTCCGGACCCCGTCCCGCGACTTCGGCGACACCACCGAGGTCCCCGACGTGGAGGGCCGGACCGTCGCCGCCGCCACCGCCCGGCTCAAGGCCGCGGACCTGCAGGCCAGGGTCGCGTCCGGCTCCGTCGACTCCGACAAGCCCAAGGGGACGGTCGTGTCCACCTCACCCGGAGCCGGCAGCGAGGTCCCGCCCGGCACCACCGTCATCCTCTACCTGAGCAGCGGCCGGGGAGGCGACGACGAGGACGGCGACTGAGCGCTACTCCGCCAGCTGCCGCCGGACCTCGGCCGCGACCCGGCCGCCCTCGGCGCGCCCCGCGACCTTCGGGTTCACGGCCTTCATGACCTGCCCCATCGCCCGCGGCCCGGCCGCCCCGGTCGCGGCGATCGCGTCGGCCACCAGGGCGGTCAGCTCCTCGTCGGTGAGCTGCGCCGGAAGGTACTGCTCCAGCACCTCGCCCTCGTCCCGCTCCGCCCGCGCCTGCTCCTCGCGCCCCGCGTCCCCGAACGCGGCCGCGGCCTCCCGGCGCTTCTTCGCCTCCCGCGCGAGCACCTTCACGACGTCGTCGTCGGACAGCTGACGCGACCGCTTTCCGGCGACCTCCTCGTTCTTCACCGCCGTCAGCGCCATCCGCAACGTGCGCGTGCGCAGCTCGTCCCGCGACTTCATCGCGGCCGAGAGATCGGTCTCCAGCTTCTCCTTCAGGGTCATGGTCACATCATGCCCGTCCGTACCGGAAGCCTCATCGGGATTACCGCGGGGTGCCCATGTCTGGAAGCATGGGAGTCTGGGAAGGGAGAGCCGTGCGAAAGAGCTACGCCGTGCCGCTGGGGCTGCTGGGCGCGGGCGCCGCGACCTTCGGGTACGCCTCGGTCATCGAGCGGAACTGGTTCCGCCTGCGCCGCTTCGACGTGCCCGTCCTGCCCCCGGGCCGCCCCCCGGTGAAGATCCTGCACCTGTCCGACGCGCACCTCACCCCCGGCCGCTCCCGCCTCATCCACTGGGTCCGCTCCCTGGACGCGCTGGAGCCCGACCTCGTCGTCAACACCGGCGACTCCCTCTCCCACCGCGACGCCATCGGCCCGTTCCTGGACGCCCTCGGCCCCCTCCTCGACCGCCCGGGCGTCTTCGTCTACGGCTCCAACGACCTGTTCTCGCCCGTCCTGAAGAACCCCCTGCGCTACATCTGGCGGACGAGCAAGTCCGACTACGACCGCAGCCGCCGCGAACCCGACCTCCCCTACCGCGAGTTCGGCTCCGCCCTCCAGGCCGCCGGCTGGCTCGACCTCAACAACCGCATCGGCCGCCTCAAGGTCGGCGAACTGGACGTCGAGTTCGGCGGCATCGACGACTCCCACATCGACCGCGACCAGTACGACCGAATCGCGGGCCCCGTCGACCCCCAGGCCGACGTCCACCTGGGCGTCATGCACTCCCCGGAACCCCGCAACCTCGACCGCTTCACCGCCGACGGCTACGACCTCCTCTTGGCGGGCCACACCCACGGCGGCCAGGTCTGCGTCCCCTTCTACGGCGCCCTGGCCACCAACTGCGGCATCGACCGCCCGCGCGTGAAGGGCCTGCACAAGCACCAGGGCTCCTGGCTCCACGTCTCCGCCGGCCTGGGCACGTCCCCGAAGGCCCCCATGCGCTTCTGCTGCCCCCCGGAGGCGTCGCTCCTCACCCTCGTCCCCCGCAAGTGAACCCGCGGATCGCGACCCTCTACGACATAGCCGTCCAGAACCCCGCGCTCTCCCGCCTGGGAGCCCGCGCCCTCTGGTCCTACGACATCAACCACCTAAGAAGATTGATAGCCGCCCAGGACCCGACCGCCCTGACCCTGGACATCCCCTGCGGCGGCGGCATAGCAGCAGGCGACAACCCCCGCCACGTAGCCGCAGACCTCTCCCGCACAATGCTCAAGAGAGCCCGCCGGAGAAC
>NZ_SMKB01000174.1:0-15260 GCF_004348575.1 Actinomadura sp. 7K534 | reverse complement strand
CGCTTGCGCTCAGGCCGGGGCGGGTGGTGCCGAAGGCTTCGCTCATCGACTGGATTTGGGGGGAGCGGCCGCCCGCCGATGCGGTGAACGCCCTGCAGCGGCTGGTCTCCCGGTTGCGGAAAGCGCTGCCGGACGGGGTCATCGAAGGGGACGCGGGCGGCTACCGGCTGCTGGTGGAGCCCGATGCCGTGGACGCCGTGCGTTTCGAGCGGCTGGTCGAGGAGGCCCGGGGCGCGGACGGTCCCCAGCGGGTGCGGCTGCTGCGGGAGGCGCTCGGGCTGTGGCGCGGGGCGGCCATGCAGGACGTCGGCTTGCAGGGCAGTGACACGTTCGACGCCGCGGCGGAGCGGCTCGAAGGGTTGCGGTTGAGCGCGGTCGAGGAGCGGGCCGACGCGGAGATCGCCCTCGGGGCCGGGGCTGGGCTGGTCACCGAGCTGACCGATCTCTTGGCCGCGCATCCGCTGCGGGAGCGGCTCGCGGCCGCGCTGATGCGCGCCCTCGTGGCGGCCGGGCGTGACACCGAGGCGCTGCTGGTGTTCCAGCGCACGCGGGAGGCCCTTGCCGACGCGCTGGGCGTCGACCCCTCGCCGGAGCTGTCCGAATTGCATGTCGCGCTGCTGCGGCGCGAGCCGGGCCGGGAGCGGAACACCAACCTCCGCGCCGAGCTGACCGGCTTCATCGGGCGGGACGCCGACGTCGCCGACGTCGCGGAGCTCGTCGCCGGGCACCGGCTCGTGACGCTGACCGGGCCGGGCGGGGCCGGGAAGACGCGATTGGCGACGGAGACCGCGCGGACGATGCTCGGCGGCCTGCCGGACGGCGTCTGGCTGGTGGAGCTCGCCGCCGTCGGCGCGGACGGGGACGTCGCGCAGGCGGCGCTCGTCGGGCTCGGGCTCCGCGACGCCCTGCTCGGCGAGGCGCCGAACGCGGAACCGGCGGACCGGTTCGTCGAGGCGATGCGCGAGCGCTCGGCGCTGCTGGTCCTGGACAACTGCGAGCACGTGATCGAGGCGGCGGCGGTGTTCGCGCACCGGGTGCTCGGGGAGTGCCGGCGGCTGCGGATCCTGGCGACGAGCCGGGAGCCGCTCGGCATCGCCGGTGAGGCGCTGTGGCCGGTCGAGCCGCTGGGCCTGCCGGCGGAGGGCGCCGCTCCGGGGGAGATCGAGGACGCGCCGGCCGTCCGGCTGCTGCGGGACCGGGCGGGCGCCGCCCGCAAGGAGCCAGTGGGGGACGCCCGGACGATGGCGCGGGTCTGCCGGGCGCTGGACGGGATGCCGCTAGCGATCGAACTGGCCGCCGCCAGGCTCCGCACGATGTCCATGGAGCAGCTCGCCGACCGGCTCGACGACCGGTTCCGGCTGCTCACCGGCGGCAGCCGCACGGCGCTGCCGCGGCACCGGACGCTCCGCGCGATGGTCGACTGGAGCTGGGAGCCGCTCACCGTCCCCGAGCGGGCGGTGCTGCGCAGGCTCTCGGTGTTCTCCGGCGGGGCGAGCCTGGACGCGGCCGAACGGGTCTGCGCCGGGGACGGGGTGCCGTCGGAGCAGGTGCTCGACCTGCTCACCGCACTGACCGAGAAGTCGCTGCTCATCGCCGAAGGCGGCAGGGGACCGCGCTACCGGATGCTCGGCACGATCAAGGAGTACGCCGCGCTCCGGCTGGCCGAGGCGGGCGAGACGGACCTGGCGCGCCGCGCCCATCTCGCCTGCTTCACCGAGCTCGTCGAGACCGCGGAGCCGCGGCTGCGCCGCGCCGAGCAGGTGGAGTGGCTCGCGCTGCTCGACGCCGACCACGACAACATCGGCGCCGCGATGCGCGGGGCGCTCGCGGCCGGGGACGCGGCGGCGGCGATGCGGCTCGCGGCGGGCGCCGGCTGGTACTGGTACCTCGGCGGGCACAAGACCGAGGGCATGGAGCTGATCACCGCGGCGGCCGGTATGCCGGGCGAGGTCGCCGACGAGGTCCGCGCCACCGTGTACGCGCTCGTCGTGCTGTTCGTGACGTCCGGCCGAGCCGACGAACGCCAGGCGGAGGAGTGGATCCGCGAGGCGTACCGCTTCGCTCGCCGCAGCGGGTCCCGTGATCCGCTGCTGGGACTGGTCGTCCCGCTGGAACGCATGCTGCGGGAGCCGGACGCGTTCCTGCCCGCGTGGGAGCCGCTGCTGGACAGCGAGGACCCCTGGGTGCGCGCCCTGGCCCGGCTGCACCTCGGCAAGATGCGGATCATGGTCGGCCACGCCGGACGGGACGCCGACGCCTACCTGGAGAAGGCGCTGGCGGAGTTCCGGGCGCTCGGCGAGCGGTTCGGCATCTCCTTCGCCCTCACCGAACTGGCCGACCGCATCGCCACGCGCGGCGAGTTCGCCGAAGCGTGCGAGTACTTCGAGCAGGCGGTCGCGGTCGTGACCGAGGTCGGCGCCATCGAGGACGTCATCAGGATGCGGGCACGGCAGGCGCAGCTGTACTGGCTGCTGGGCGACGAGGCGAGGACCGGAGCCGCCATCGCCGAGGCGGAGCGGTGCGCCGACCGCGTCACCTGGCCGGACGCCCTGGCGGAGCTGGCCTTCGCGAAGGCGGAACTGGCCCGCTGGGGCGGCGACGCCGCGGAGGCCCGGCGGCAGATGGACGTCGCGACGGCCGTGCTGGGCGGCAACGCGGAGCGGGCGTACATCCGCGCGATGCGGCACGATCTGATGGGCTACCTCGCCGAGGACCTCACCGAGTCCCGCGAGCACCGCGCCGCCGCCTGCCGGGCCGCGGCGGAGGCGGGACACGCACCGCTGATCGCGCAGGTCCTCATCGGGCTCGCGGACCTGGCGCTGCGCCGCGCACGGCACGGGCAGGCCGCGCGGCTGCTGGCGGCGAGCACCCGCATGCGCGGCCTGCCGGACCGGTGCCACCCCGACCTGGCCCGGATCGAGCAGGCCGCGCGGAACCGCCTCGGCGACGCGGCGTTCGCCGAGGCGGCCCGGGAGGGCGCGGAGGCGGACTGGCACCGGCTGGCCGAGGTCACGCTCGCTTCGTGAACGTGGCGGACGCCCACAGGTACCCGACGAGACCCAGCGCGGCGCACCAGGCGACGGCGGCGGTCAGGTCGCCGGTGTCCGGTGACCCGTTGAGGAGCCCGCGCAGCGTCTCGATGATCGGCGTGAAGGGCTGGTACTCCGCGAACTGCCGGACGCCCGGCCCCATCTTCTCCGCCGGGACGATCGCGCTGCTGAAGAACGGCAGCATGACCAGCGGAACGGCCGCCATGCCCGCCGACTCCGGTGTCTTCGCCGCCAATCCCAGCGCGACCGTCAGCCAGCCCGCCGCGAACCCGAGCAGGACCACGACGCCGACGACCCCGAGCCAGTCGAGAAGACCCGCCGAAGGGCTGAACCCGAGCAGAAAGGCCACGCCCAGCAGCGCCGCGATGGCGACGAGATTGGTCAGCACGCTGGCGATCACATGGCCGTTCAGGACCGCGGCGCGGGAGACGTCCATGACCTTGAACCGGTTGATGATGCCCTTCGTCATGTCGGAGTTCACCGACGTGGCGGTGCCGCCCAGCCCGTAGCAGACGGCCAGCAGCATCAGCCCCGGCGTCGCGTAGTCGATGTAGTCGACGCCCACGTCGAAGGCGTCTCCGAGCATGTACACGAACATGAACATCACCACGATCGGCATCAGGACCGCGTTGAACACCGAGGTGGGATTCCGGGCGATGTGCTTGAAGTCGCGGCGCAGCATCACCAGCGAGTGGGATCGGACGCTCATTTCGCGGCCTCCGTGGTGCGGCCCGTCAGGGCGAGGAAAACGTCGTCGAGGTCGGGCGTGTGGACGGAGAACTTCTCGGCGCTGAGCGAGGCCGCATCGAGCCTCTCCAGTACGAGCCGGAGCGATTTCGTCCCGCCGTCACTGGGAATCCGCAGGGTCAATGCGTCGTCGTCCCGGACGGAGCCGTCGAAGAGCCGCGCGGCCGCGTCGAGCTCGGAGACGCCGGTGAACCGGAGCCGGACGTGCGTCCCGGGAACCCGGGCCTTGAGCTCGTCCGGGCTGCCCTGGGCGACCAGGCGCCCCCGGTCGAGGACCGCTACCCGGTCGGCGAGCTGGTCGGCCTCCTCCAGGTACTGCGTGGTGAGGAAGACGGTCACCCCGCCGGCCACCAGCTCGCGGACGATCGACCACACCGCCCGGCGGCTGCGCGGATCGAGGCCCGTCGTCGGCTCGTCCAGGAAGATGATCCGCGGGCCCCCGACGAGCGTCATCGCCAGGTCCAGCCGTCGCCGCATACCCCCCGAGTAGGTGGACACCGGCTTCCGCGCGGCCTCCACCAGGTCGAAGCGCTCCAGCAGCTCCGCGACGACCCGCTTCCCACCTCCGGCGGACCTCCGGCTGAGATCCACCATCAGCTGCAGGTTCTCCTGCCCTGTCAGCAGCTCGTCCACAGCCGCGAACTGACCGGTGACCCCGATCGCCGCCCGCACCGCCTTGGCCTCGCGAGCGACATCATGATCGCCGACGAGCACCGTCCCGCCGTCCGCCCCGATCAACGTGGTCAACACGTTGACCGTGGTCGTCTTACCCGCCCCATTAGGCCCGAGCAACGAAAAGACCGACCCCGTGGCGACCTCGAAGTCGATCCCGTCGAGCACGACCTTGTCGCCGTACGCCTTGCGCAGCCCCGATACAGAAATTGCCGAACTAGTCATGGCCCAACCGTCCAGGAGGCCCCTGTCACGCGCCTGACACGCGCCTGACACGGCCCCCTCAACGGCTGGAACTAAGACTCGGCGGCCCGGAACACCCGCGCCGTAGGATCCGGCGCCCCTTCGTCCCGAAGCCGGTCGGTCAGCAGGAAGTCGTCCAGCTCGAACCCCGAGGCGTGCTCGCTCTCCCTGAGAAAGAAAGTCCCGCCGACAAGGTCTGGATCCCACCCGTGCATCAGGGCGTAGTCGATGACGCTCCGCACATCCTTGGGCGTCGGATAAGCATTATCGGTAGCGCACCCCCAAGGCAGGACCGCCTTGGACACCAAATCCGCCTGGAGCACCCGGCCGTTCTTCCCGCCACCCCAAACCCGCACCCGTACACACCGATGAGTGTCGCGACCCTTGACGTACCGGATACGCCCCGTCCAGACGAACTCCCGCCCGTGCGCCGACAACTTCCGCAACCGCTCGCCCACACCACTCCCTCAACAACCAACGCCTCCCGAAATCGGGCGTGTGGTTGCCACATTCGACGACCTCGTTGATCATAAGCCGATGATTTCCACCGTTGACGCGTCGTGGGACCGCATCACGGCCTGGCTGGCACAGCACGCCCCGGCCACCTTGGAGCGTGTCGGCCCACCCGCCACTGACGCGGAGATCGATGCGGTCCGGGAAGTCATGGGCGTGGACCTGCCCGCCGATCTGGTGGCCTGGTGGCGGCGCGCGAACGGCAGCGCGTCCAGCTGGTCCGGCCAGGAGCTCGACCTGCTCCCGCTCTACCGTCCCTGCCGCATCGACCATGCGCTGAGTTCGCGGGACGTCTGGCTGCACGTCTGGCATGACCAGGCGATCGAGCAAGGATGGGTCACGCGGGAGATCCTCACGCAAGCTGAGGCCAAACCTGCGGGCACCCAGGCGGGGACATGGCTGAAAGGCTTTCTGCCCATCGCAAGCGACGGCGGCGGGACGGATCTATTCGTCGACCTACGGTCCGGTCCCATGCACGGATGCGTACGGGAATTCGACAAGGTCTCCACTGACGGCGAACCCCGCTGGGCCAACGTGGCCGCCATGCTCGCCGAAACCGCCGACGCCCTGGAGAACCAAAGCCCGATCGATGACTACCGTCCCTGCCTCGACCACGACGGAATCCTGTACTGGGAGATGTGACGGTATGCGCGTCCCGTCCGGGGCGCGGGTCAGAGGAGGGAGATTAGCAGGAAGAGGGCTAGGAGTAGGGCTACCCATAGGACCATCACGTCTGTTGTCAAGGACGCCGTGGGCAGGGGGCGAGGGCCGGACGAGGTGAGGCGGCCGGCTCGCTGGTGCAGCGGGGCGGTCGCGTCCCGTAGGCGGGTCAGGCCGGTGACGCTCGTGCGCCAGAGGCGGGGTAGGAGGCGGCGGTAGATCACGTCGGCGTCCAGGTTCACCGAGGGGAGTTCGGGCGGGTAGAGGCCGGTCCGCATGAGGACGGTGAAGGCCATCGACGCGAGCAGCAGGAGCTGCACCTGGTTGATGACGTGCGAAGTCGTGTAGGCCGAGTAGTCCATCTCGTACGGGAGCAGGCCGTAGAGGAGGTTCGGCGCCACGCCGATGAGGATGGACCCGGCGGCGGCGAGGCCCATGGCGACGCGCATGTTCAGGGGGGCCTCGGCGACCCGGTGTCCCCGGTCGTGCGCGAAGAAGGAGAAGAAGGGGATCTTGATTCCGGCGTGGTGGAAGACGCCGGCCGAGGCGAACAGCAGGAGCAGCCAGACGATCGTGCGGTGCTCCTCGGCGACGGCCTCCATGATGATCGACTTGGTGGCGAAGCCGGAGAACAGCGGGAACGCGGAGATCGACGCGGCGCCGATGACGCACAGCACCATGGTCTGCGGCATCGACTTGTAGAGCCCGCCCAGCTCCGACCCCTTGGCCGTCCCCGTGCGCAGGAGGACGGCGCCCATGCTCATGAACAGCAGGCCCTTGAACAGGATGTCGGCGAACGCGTGGGCGGCGGCGCCGTTGACGCCGAGGGTGCCGCCGACGCCGACCGCCGCGACCATGAAGCCGAGCTGGTTGATCATGCTGTAGGCGAGGACGCGGCGCAGGTCGTTCTCGATCACCGCGTAGAAGATCGGGAAGCAGGCCATGGCGACGCCGACCCACACCAGCTCCCCGGTGCCGGGGAAGCCGCGCGCCAGCACGTAGACGGCGAACTTGGTCGTGAACGCCGACAGCGCCACGGTCCCGACGATCGTGGCCTCGGGATAGGTGTCGGTCAGCCAGGCGTGCAGGATCGGGAAGGCGCACTTGATCCCGACGGCGAGCAGGATCAGCAGGCCGCCAGCACTGGACGCGCCGATGAACCCGAACTCCAGCCCGCCCCCGGCGTTGACGTGCAGGACGATCCCGCCCAGCATCAGCAGCCCCGAGGCGACCTGCGCGACGAGGTAGCGCATCCCCGCCCGGTAGGCCCGTTCGGTGCGCCGCGCCCAGATCAGGAACACCGACGACAGCCCGGCCAGCTCCCAGAAGACGAACAGCGTGATCAGGTCGCCCGCGAGCGCCCCGCCGACCGCGGACGACGCGTAGATGGGGATCACGGTCTGCTGCAACGCGTCCCGCAGGTGCAGCGCGTAGACCATGGAGATGAGGGCCGCGGCGAGGAAGGCCGTCGCGAAGATCCGCGCGAGGGCGTCCACCCGCAGCGTCTCCAGCTGGAGGCCGAGGATCTCGAAGCTCCCGTGGACGCCTTCGGGCAGCGTCCACAGCGCGGCGAGCGCGGCGGGGGCGAGCAGCATCATCCACACCGCGCGCAGCCGGCCGCGCAGCAGCGGGATGGGCAGCGCGCCCGCGATGAGCAGCAGTGCCGGGTTAATCGTCATCGCCGGACCGCTCGTAGTAGTCCTCGGGACGCATCAGGACCCGCCGCAGCTCCTTCGCCACCAGCACCAGGGTCACGCTGCCGAGGAAGCCGTACAGGGCGTAGAAGCCGAAGGTGTTCTCGATGCCGAAGTGCGGATGCTTGGTGTAGAGCAGGTCGGCGAGGAACACCAGCGCGCACAGGACGTAGAGGCCGCGGACGACGCGGTCCACGTTGCGCGGCTCGTCCAGCCAACGGCGATCATCGTTCACGGGGTCGTCCTTCATGGTGACTCCAGGACCTCGTTGAGCGGGGCGATGACCGCGTCGGCCCCGATGAACAGGGCCGCGCAGGCCACGGCGGTGAGGACGAGCGGCACGACCAGCGTCCAGGCGGCCTCCCGGTGACCGCTCTCGGCGGGCGGCCGGAAGAACGCCCGCACCGGGATCGGCATCAGGTAGGCCAGCGACAGCAGCGTCCCCGCCAGCAGGACCGCGAGCATGGCGGTCTGCCCGGCGTCGGCCGCGCCGAGAAGCAGCAGCCACTTGCTCCACGTGCCGCCCAGCGGCGGCAGCCCGAGGATGGAGACGGACGCGACGAGGAAGGCCCCGAACGTCCACGGCATGGCGCGGCCGAGCCCGTCGAGCTGGCTCACCTGGGTCAGGTTCGTCGCGGTGTAGATGGCCCCCGCGCAGAAGAACAGGGTGATCTTGGCCGCGGCGTGGTTCGCGATGTGCAGCGCGCCCCCGGAAGCCGCGATGTCGTTGGCCAGCGTGGCGGCGAGGACGATGTAGGCGAGCTGGCTCACGGTCGAGTACGCCAGCCGCTCCTTGAGGTTGTCCCGGGTGACCGCGACGAGGCCCGCGCCGATCAGCGTGACCGCCGCGACCCACATCATCGGCTCGGCGGCCCCGGTGACGTCGAGGGTGTCGAGGCCGAACACGTAGATCGCGACCTTGAGCACCGTGAAGACGCCCGCCTTGACCACCGCGACCGCGTGCAGCAGCGCCGACACCGGGGTGGGCGCCACCATCGCTCCGGGCAGCCAGCGGTGGAAGGGGAACAGGGCGGCCTTCCCGATGCCGAACAGGTAGAGCGCGAACAGCACGGTCAGCGTGGCCGTCCCGGCCGTGCCCGCGAGGATGCCCCCGGGCGCGAAGTCCGTCGTCCCGGCGAGGACGGCCGTCCAGACGATGGCGGGGAGCAGCAGCCCGATCGACGTCGTCAGCAGGAGGCCGAGGTAGATGCGTCCGCCCCGTTTGGCCTGCTCGTTGCCCGAATGCGCGACGAGCGGCCAGGTCGACAGCGTCAGCACCTCGTAGCCGATGAACAGCGTCGCCAGGTTCCCGGAGAAGGCGATCCACAGCGCGGCCGCGATGGCGAGGGCGAAGAAGAAGTAGAAGCGGGTCTGCTGGCGCTGCAGGTTGCCGCGCATGTAGCCGATCGCGTACAGCGTCGTGACCGGCCACAGCAGCCCGGCGACGGTCGCGAACAGCAGGCCGAGCGGCTCCAGTTCGAACACCAGCGAGATGCCCGGCAGCCAGTCCCACAGCCGGAACGTCAGCCCGTCGTTCGCGGCCGGCCACAGCGAGAGCACCAGCGCCGCCGTCGCCACGCCTGCGACCAGCGACGCCGCCTCCCGCAGGTTGGGACGGCGCCGGAGGGCGACCACCGCCAGGCCGCCGAGCAGCGGCACCGCGACCGTGACCGGCAGGGCGAGCGCGGCGCCGGGGGAGAGCCAGCCCCCGGCCTCGAACGCCTGGGCGCTCACTTCGCCACCCCCACCAGGACGGAAGAGGCGCCTTCGGCGAGGCTCAGCGGCCATTCGGGCGCGAGCCCGAACACCAGCGACACCAGCACGAGCGCCCACATCGCGGCCGACATCGTCAGCGGCGGCCGCTCCACCGCCACCGACTCGGAGTGCCGGCGGAACCACCCGGCCTCGATGACCCGCCCGACGTACACCAGCGACAGCAGCGAGCTGACCAGCAGCACCGCGAGCACCGCCCAGCGCCCGTCCGCGATGAGCGCCTCCGCGAGCACCCACTTGCTGACGAACCCGGCGGTCGGCGGCACCCCGACGAGCCCGAGCCCGGCCAGGACGATCGCGGCGAACGTCCACGGCATCGTCCGGCCCATCCCGGCCATGTCCGACAGCCGCGCCGCGCCGAGCCGGAGCACGACGATGCCCGCCGCGGCGAACAGCGCGCCCTTGATGATCGCGTGGTTGATGACGTGCAGGTAAGCGGCGGTGACGCCGTCGGACGTCGCGAGGCTGAACCCGGCGACGATGTACCCGACCTGGGCGATGCTCGACCAGGCCAGCAGGTACTTGAAGTCCGACTGGAAGCAGGCCACGGCCGACGCGACGAGCATCGCCAGGCAGGCCAGCACCAGCCCCACCTCGGTGATCGGCATCCGGCCGAAGACCAGCGCCGCGCCGAAGACGCCGAACGCGAAGCGCAGCAGCAGGTAGATCGCGACCTTGGTGTTGGTCGCCGACAGGAACACCGAGACCGCGGACGGCGACTCGGCGTAGGCGCCGGGCAGCCACCCGTGCAGCGGGAACAGGGCCATCTTGATGGCGAGCCCCACGAACACGAAGATCACGGCGGCGGCCAGGGCGCGGTTGCCGTAGATGTCCGGGAGCCGCTGCGCGAGGTCGGCCATGTTGAGCGTGCCGGTCACGGCGTAGGCGAGCCCGATGCCGATCAGCACGAACGTCGCGCCGATCGTCCCCACGATCAGGTACTGGAACGCGGCGAGCAGGGCGCGCCTGCGCCGCCCCATCGCGACCAGCGCGTACGAGGAGAGCGAGGTGATCTCAAGGAAGACGAAGGCGTTGAACGCGTCGCCGGTGGCCGTGATGCCGAGCAGCCCGGTGAGGTTCAGGCACAGGCAGGCGTAGAACAGCGGGATCCGGGACGCCTCGATCTCCGCCGCGATGCTCGCCCGGCAGTAGACCGCGGCGGCGACGCCGATGGCCGCCACCAGGATCAGCACCGGGACGTTGGCCCGGTCGATCACGTACTCGATGCCGGCGGGCGGCTCCCATCCGCCCATCGCGTAGTGGATCACATCGCCGTCCGCGACCTGCCAGGCCAGCACGGACGCGCAGACCAGGGCGGCCACGGCGGCGGCCAGGAACAGCAGCCAGGCGACCGTGCGGGACCGCAGCAGCACGCACAGGGGGGCGGCCAGCAGGGGGATGACGACCTGGAGCGCGGGGAGATGTGCCGTCACGGGCCCGCCTCGCCGCCGCGGCCGCCGTCCCGCTCCGCAGTGCCGTCCCGCTCCGCAGCCTTGTCCCGCTCGATGACCTCGTCCTCCTCGATCGTCCCGTACGCCTCGTAGATCCGGATCGCCAGCGCGAGCCCCAGTGACGTGGTGGCGACGCCGACGACGATCGCGGTGAGGATCAGCACGTGCGGCAGCGGGTGCGAGTAGACCTCGACGCCCTCCTCGACGATCGGCGCCCGGCCGTCCTCGACCTTGCCGAGGGCGATGTAGAACATGAAGACGCCGATCTGGAACAGGTTCAGCCCGATCAGCTTCTTCACCAGGTTGCCGTGGCTGATCACCGCGTACAGGCCGATGACCATCAGGACGAACACGAACCAGAAGATGTAGTGGCCCCCGGTCATCGGCGCGCCCCGCGGTTGGCGAAGCTGTAGTACACCGCGATCAGCACGGCCGCCACCGTGATCCCCACCCCGGTCTCGATGATCAGGATGCCGTAGTGCTGGCCTTCCTCCGGATGCCCGGGGACGAGCGTGTCGTAGTCGAGGAACGCGCCGCCCAGCGCCATGTTGGCGACGCCGAGACCGGCGTAGAGCAGGACGCCGACCGGGACGAGCCCCAGCATCACCGGCCACGGCAGGACGCGTTCGACCTCACCGATCCCGAACACCAGGCTGTAGAGGACGAACCCCGCCGCGAAGATGACCCCGGCCTGGAACCCACCGCCCGGCCCGTAGTCCCCGTGGAAGAGGACATAGCAGGCGAAAAGGAGGATGAACGGCATCAGCACTTTGCTGACGACACGGAGCACGCGGTACTCGCTCATGACGACCGCCCGCGCACTCCGGTGCTCCGCGCCCTTTTCGGTGCCCTGCTCCGTGCCGTGTTCCCTGCCGTGCTCCGTGCCGTGTTCCCTGCCGTGTTCTGTGCCGGGCTCTGTGCCGTCTTCCGCGCCCTCGTCCCCGTCGTGTGCTTCGTCGCGCTCCGCGCGGCGCCGCGTCCGCAGCAGCAGGAGGGGCACCGTTACCCCGGCGGTGAAGATCACGACCAGTTCGCCCAGCGTGTCATAACCGCGGTAGCTGGCCAGCACGGCCGCGACCGTGTTCGGAACGCCGATGTCCTCCTGCGATTCGTGCAGATAGGTCTGCGTTACGGGGTTGGTCTGCACGGGCGTGTCCGGCTCGGCGAACGGCGGCAGGTCCTGCGCCGCGTACAGCAGCGTCGCGCCGAGCAGGACGGCCACCACGCCGCCCGACCAGCGCCTGCGCCGGGGGGTGACGGCCTCGCGCGACCGGGTGAGCCGCAGCGCGGCGATGAACAGGACCGTGCTGATCCCCGTCCCCACGGCCGCCTCGGTGATGGCCACGTCCAGCGCGTCCAGCACCACGAAGAGGCTCGCCGACAGCAGCCCGGCCAGCGCGGTCAGCATTGTCGCCTCGTACAGCGCCCGCAGCCGCGTGATCGCGAGGGCCGTCGCCAGGAGGAGGGTGAACAGCGAGACGTTCATCAGCACGAGGAGGGACATCAGCGCCGCCCCTCGTCGTCCCCGGCCGGCAGGCGCTCGCCGTCGCGGCGCGCCGCCTGGGCGAGCGCGTGCGCGGCGGTCGGGCTCGTCACCAGCAGGAACAGCATGATCAGTACGAGCCGCACGCCGCTCTGCCAGCCGTCCGCCTGCAGCAGCAGCCCGAGGAGCAGCAGCGTCGCGCCGGCGGCGTCGGTGAGGCTGCCGGCGTGCGTGCGGGTGTAGAAGTCCGGGAGGCGCAGCAGGCCGACGGCTCCGGAGACGACGAGCAGGCAGCCGGCCAGCAGCAGCGCGCCGCTCGCGATGTCGATCAGCAGGGAGAGGCTCACCGGGCGGTCCCCTCGTCGGACGAGGGCAGCAGCTCGTCGAGGTGGGTCAGTCGCAGCACGGCGATCGTGGAGACGAAGTTGACCAGCGCGTACAGCAGCGCGATGTCGAAGATGTACGGCCGCCCGGAGAGGACGCCGACGACCGAGATGAACAGGACGGTCTTCGTCCCGAAGACGTTGATCGCCAGAAGGCGGTTGTAGAGCCTCGGGCCCACGAAGGCCCGGACGAGGGTGAGGGCCATCGCGACGAGGAGGGCGGTGGCGGCCGCGGCGAGCATCACCGCTTCTCCAGCCCTTCGACCCGGCGCGGCATCGCGCTGTCGGCCACCTCGGCGACGCCCTCCGCGCGGAGGGCGTGCACCTCGATGTCCCCGTTGCGGAAGGACACGGAGAGGGTGCCGGGCGTCAGCGTGATCGAGTTCGCGTAGATGACCTTCGACAGGTCCGACATCCCGGCGGCGGGCACCGTTCCGACGCCGGGACGGATCTTCCGCCGCGGCGACCACACCAGCCGCAGCACCGTCACGGCCGAGACCATGATCTGCCCGATCAGCCACAGCAGGTAGCCCGGCAGGCGCGGGAGGACCTGAAGCGGGAGGCTCTCGTCATCGACGACCTGCATCCGCCAGATCACCCAGACGACGAGGCAGACGGACGCCGCGCCGAGCGTGAGCAGCAGCCACGTGTAGTGCCCGGACATCACCAGCCAGAACGCCGCGAGCAGCGGCGGCAGGGCGAGCGCGGTCCCGCGGTGCCGCGAAAGTAGCGGATTCCTTGCTGACATCGTTCTCCAAGCCGATCGCCGGGCTGGACGGGGACGATCTCCGGGTGAGGGGGACTGCCGGGATACGACCAGTCGATCAGGCGCCGTGCGGGCCGGGTCGGCCCGTGCCGCCGGCGCGCGTGCTCACCGGAAAAGCCGCAAGGAGGGAGGGGGCGGGATCGCCTTGAGTTGCCCGCCCGCCCGCGGGCGGGCCACGAAGGCCGTGCTCGGGTGCGTCATCGATGCGCTCCGGGAGACGTTGGGGTCGGGACTCGCCGACCAGACTTCCCGGCACACCGTTCACGACACTAACGGCAATCACAGTAGATGGCCACAGGCGCATCACGTGATCAGTACCTCACCCCCGGGCCGGTCACAGCGGTCACCGGCCCTGCGGGAACCCCCGAGGTGAGGTCCGTCCCTGGCAGGGTATTCGGCGTGGGGCGATGCTTCTGACGCCCGCACGTTCTGACACCCGCACGTTCTGACACCCGCACGTTCTGACGCCCGCACGGAGCCGATCCGGCCGCCTGCGCGGGCCGACATCCGAAGGAGCAGCCGGCGATGAAGGCCGAGCAGATCACCGACCCGGTCGCCTACCACGGTGAGGGGCCGGTGTGGTCCGACGCGTGGGGCGGCCTCAGGTGGCTGGACATGCTGGCGGGGGACGTCCTGTCCCTCGCCCCCGACGGGACGGTCGCCCGCCGCGACGTCGGCAACATCGTCGCCGCGATCCGCCCCAGGCGCCGGGGCGGCGCGGTGCTCGCCGTCGAGCGCGGCTTCGCCCTGGAGGACGCGGACGGGACCATCACCCCCATGCCCCCGCTCTGGAGCCACGACCGGGTGCGCATGAACGAGGGCGGCTGCGACCCGGACGGCCGGTTCTACTGCGGCTCCATGGCCTACGACCAGCGGGAGGGCGCGGCGTCGGTGTACCGGCTCGACCCGGACGGCTCCACGGCGGTCGTCCTGGACGGCGTGACGATCTCCAACGGCCTCGAATGGAGCCCGGACGGCGCCCGCGCCTACTACGTCGACACCGCCACCGAACGGATCGACGTCTTCGACTACGACAGCGAGCGCGGCCTCACCGGCCGCCGCCCCTTCGCCGCCGCCCTGCCCGGCCCCGACGGCCTGACCGTGGACGCGGAGGGCGGCGTCTGGGTGGCCCTCTACAACGGCGGCTCCGTGCGCCGCTACGCACCCGACGGCGGTCTCGATGAGGTCGTGGACGTGCCCGTCTCCAAGGCGACGGCGTGCACGTTCGGCGGCCCCGGGCTCGACCGTCTGTTCATCACCACGTCCCGCGAGAACCTGGACCCGGGCACCGAGCCGGAGGCGGGCGCGCTGTTCGCGTGCACCCCGGGCGTGCGGGGAGTGCCGACAAGGGAGTTCGCGGGGTGAGCGGCGCAGGCGGTGATTGCGTCCTCCTCGACGAGTACCCGGCCGGAAGCAGGGGCCCGGACGCCTGGGAGCCCCTGGCGACCTGACCGGGTTCCGGCTCAGCGCAGGCCGAGGAGCCCGATCGCGTTCTCCTTCATGATCAGCGGACGGACCTCGTCCTTGATCTCCAGCTTGTCGAACGCGGCGATCCACCGGTCCGGGCTGATCACCGGGTAGTCGGAGCCGAACAGCACCTTGTGCTTCAGCAGCGTGTTCGCCTGCCGGACGAGCTGCGGCGGGAAGTACTTCGGCGACCATCCCGACAGGTCGATGTACACGTTCGCCTTGTGGGTGGCGATCGAGATCGCCGCGTCCACCCACGGCACCGAGGGATGCGCCATGATCATCCGCAGTCCGGGGAAGTCGGCGGCGACGTCGTCCAGCAGCATCGGGTCGGAGTGCCGCAGCTTGATCCCCCGCC
>NZ_SMKB01000173.1:0-15283 GCF_004348575.1 Actinomadura sp. 7K534 | reverse complement strand
GGGACGGGCCGGGGGACGGGTCGCGCGGGGACGCCGTACTCACCGGGAGCCACCTGGACTCGGTGCCCGGCGGCGGCGCGTTCGACGGGCCGCTCGGCATCGTGTCGGCGTTCGCGGCGATCGACCGCCTCCGGGAGCGCGGCGCCGCCCCGGCGCGGCCGATCGGCGTCGCGGCGTTCGCCGAGGAGGAGGGCGCCCGGTTCGGGGTGGCGTGCCTCGGGTCGCGGCTGCTGACCGGCGCGATCGACCCGGCGCGGGCGCGGGCCCTCACCGACGGCGACGGGCACACGTTCGCCGAGGTCCTGCACAACGCCGGCCTCGACCCGGACGCGATCGGCCCCGACGAGGACCTCCTCGGCAGGATCGGCTGCTTCGTCGAACTCCACGTCGAGCAGGGCCGCGCGCTGTGGTCGGCCGGGCGGGGGGAGCCGGTCGGCGTCGCGAGCGCGATCGTCCCGCACGGCCGGTGGCGGTTCGACTTCCGCGGGGAGGGCGACCACGCCGGGACGACCGCGCTGCCCGACCGGCGCGACCCGATGCTGCCGTTCGCCGGCATGGTGCTCGCGGCGCGGGAGGCGGCCGAGCGGAACGGGGCGGTCGCGACCGTGGGCAAGGTCCGCGTCGTGCCGGGCGGCGTGAACGCGATCGCCTCGTCCGTGACCGCCTGGCTCGACGCCCGCGGACCGGAGGACAAGGCGGTCCGGCGCACCGTGGCGGAGGTCGACGAGGCCGCGCGGGTCGCCGCGCGCCCGCACCGGGTGAGCGTCGACCTCGCCGAGGAGTCCTACACCGAGATCGTCGACTTCAACCTCGCGCTCCGCGACCGGATCGCCGCGACCCTCGGCGGGCCGCCGGTGCTGCCGACCGGCGCGGGCCACGACGCGGGCGTCCTGTCGGCGCGGGTGCCGACGGCGATGCTGTTCGTCCGCAACCCGACCGGGGTGTCGCACGCGCCCGCGGAGTTCGCCGAGCCGGCGGACTGCCTCGCCGGAGTCGATGCCCTCACCGCGGTACTGGACGACCTCGCGCGCGGGTAGGTATCCGGTCATGCAGTGGCACGCCCAGTTCGCCTGGCTCGGGGACGGGGTGGCGGCCGACGTCCTCGTCGAGGCCGGCGCCGAACGCATCACCCGCGTCGCCGCGGGCGTCCCGGCCCCTCCGGACGCGATGCGGCTGCCCGGCCTGACCCTGCCGGGCCTCGCCAACGCCCACTCCCACGCCTTTCACCGCGCGCTCCGCTCCCGCGCCCAGGCGCAGACCGGGACCTTCTGGACCTGGCGCGAGCAGATGTACCGGGTCGCCGAACGGCTCGACCCGGGGTCCTACCGCGCCCTCGCCGCCGCCGTGTTCGCCGAGATGGCCCTCGCCGGGATCAGCTGCGTCGGCGAGTTCCACTACCTGCACCACGGGCCGGGCGGCACCCCCTACGACGAGCCGAACGCGATGGGCGAGGCGCTGATCGCCGCCGCGTCCGACGCGGGCATCCGGATCACCCTCCTGGACACCTGCTACCTCACCGGCGGCATCGGCCGCCCGCTGGAGGGCGCCCAGCTCCGGTTCGGCGACGGCACCGCCGGCAACTGGGCGCGCCGCGTCGACAGCCTCTACGAGGGGACGGACAAGGCGGGCCGCCTGCACGCCCGGGTCGGGGCGGCGATCCACTCCGTTCGCGCCGTGCCCCGGGAGCAGCTGCGGGCCGTCGCGTCCTGGGCCAGGGAGCGCCGGGCGCCGCTGCACGTCCACCTGTCGGAGCAGCCCGCCGAGAACGAGGCGTCGATGGACGCCTACGGCATGACGCCCACCCGCGTCCTGGCCGAGGCGGGGGCGCTGGGCGCGCTCACCACGGCCGTCCACGCGACGCACCTCACCGAAGAGGACATCGGCCTCCTCGGCACGACCATGACCGGCGTGTGCATGTGCCCCACCACCGAACGGGACCTCGCCGACGGGATCGGCCCCGCCCGCGACCTGGCGAACGCCGGCGCGCCGATCTGCCTGGGCTCCGACCAGCACGCCGTCATCGACCTGTTCGAGGAGGCCCGCGCGGTCGAGCTGGACGAGCGGCTCCGCACCCGCGTCCGCGGCCACTGGACCGCCGGGGAGCTGCTCGCCGCCGCCACCTGCAACGGCCACTCGGGGCTCGGCTGGCCGGAGGCGGGACGGCTGGAGCCCGGCGCGTACGCCGACCTCGTCACCGTGGACCTCGGCTCGGTCCGGACGGCCGGGGCCGGCCCCGGCCACGCGGCCGAGGCCGCCGTGTTCGCCGCGACCGCCGCCGACGTCCGGCACGTGGTCGTCTCCGGGCGGCAGATCGTCCACGACGGCCGTCACCTGCTGGTCGACGACGTGCCCGCGGCCCTAGCGGCCGCGATCGAGGCCGTCACGGCGCCCGAGGAGGAGTGACCCGGCGCCCCGCGGGCGGCCGCGCCCGCCAGGCCGTCCTGAGCTCCGGCGGCGCGTGAGATCCTGCCCGGGTGAGCAGCGAGAGCACCGAGAGCACCGTCATCGCGAGCACCGAGAGCAGCGAGAGCACCGTCATCGCGAACATCGGGGAACTCGTCACCAACGACCCCGCCGCGGGCGGCGGACCGGGTGGCGAGCTGGGCATCGTCCGCGACGCGGCGCTGGTGATCGAGGACGGCCGGGTCGCCTGGACCGGCCCGTCCGGCGACGCCCCGGCCGCCGACGCGTCCTTCGACGCCGGCGGCCGCGCCGTCCTGCCCGGCTTCGTCGACTCCCACGCCCACCTCGTCTTCGCCGGTGAGCGCGCCGAGGAGTTCGCGGCCCGGATGAGCGGCCGCAAGTACGCCGCGGGCGGCATCCGCACGACCGTCGAGCGGACCCGTGCCGCGTCCGACGACGACCTCCGCGCGAACATCCGCCGCCTGATCGCCGAGATGGCGCGGCAGGGCACGACGACCGTCGAGTGCAAGTCGGGCTACGGCCTCACCGTCGAGCAGGAGGAGCGCGCCGTCCGCATCGCCGCGGAGGTGACGGACGAGGTCACCTACCTCGGCGCCCACGTCGTCCCCGCCGAGTACCAGGGCGACACCGCCGCCTACACGCGGCTGGCCTCCACCGACATGCTGGCGGCGTGCGCGCCCCACGCCCGCTGGGTCGACGTCTTCTGCGAGGAGGGCGCGTTCGACGCCGACCAGGCCCGCGAGGTCCTGCAAGCGGGCATCAAGGCGGGCCTGGCTCCGCGCATGCACGCGAACCAGCTCACCCAAGGCCCCGCCGTGCAGCTCGCCGTCGAACTGGACGCCGCGTCCGCCGACCACTGCACGTTCCTAGGCGACGCGGACATCGACGCCCTCGCGTCCTCGGAGACCGTCGCGACCCTCCTGCCAGGGGTCGAGTTCTCCACGCGCCAGCCCTATCCCGACGCCCGCCGCCTCCTGGACGCGGGCGCCACCGTCGCCCTGGCCACAGACTGCAACCCCGGTTCCTGCTACAGCTCCAGCATGGCGTTCTGCGTCGCCGTCGCCGTCCGCGACATGAACATGACCCCCGCCGAGGCCGTCTGGGCCGCGACGGCGGGCGGCGCGAAGGCCCTGCGCCGCACCGACGTCGGGCACCTCGCTCCCGGTGCCCGCGCCGACATCCACGTTCTGGACGCGCCGTCCCACATCCACCTCGCCTACCGCCCCGGCGTGCCCCAGACGTCCGCCGTGTGGCAGGCGGGCGTTCAGGTGAGGTAGCGGCGGTTGGCCCTGACCAGGGGCGTCCGGTCGCGGGCAAGGTAGTCCGTCGAGAGGACCTCGGCGATGAAGAGCGTGTGGTCCCCTGCCTCGACCCTCCGGCGGGTCTCGCACTCCATCGCGGAGACCCCGGACTCCGGGACGAGGGCCTCGGAGTGCTCGCCCCGGTGATGCGGTTCGCTCGCCAGGAGGATCCGGGCGCTGGGGCGGCCCTCCGCCGCGAAGCGCCCCGCCAGGGCGCGCTGGCCCGACGCGAGCACGGTCGCCGCCCAGCGGTCCTGGCGGTTCAGGACCTCCGTCAGGTAGGACGACGTCGTCACGCTCGCCAGCACCATCGGCGGCTCCAGGGACACCGACATGAACGCCGTCACCGTGGTGCCGAGGTCGTCGCGGCCGTCCCGGACGGTCAGCACGACCACGCCCGTCGCGAACCCCGCGATCGCCTCGGCGAACTCGCCGGTCAGCGGATCTCCCACATGCCGGGGAGGGTGAGCGGGCCGGCCGCGGGCAGGCCGAGGCGGGCGGCGAGGCCGCCGAGGGAGCCCCAGCCGTCGAAGCGGACCGCGGCGGCGGTGCGGTCCTCGCTGGACTCCGGCGGGCGGAGGCGCTCCAGGGGCGAGGACATCGGGTACACGCGGACCGGGGCGTCGGCGGCGAGGCCGGCCTTCTTGCGGGCCAGGCCGAGCGCGCGGTCGATGCCGCCCAGCTCGTCGACGAGGCCGTGCTCGGCGGCGTCGGCGCCCGTCCAGACCCGGCCGCGGGCCAGCTCGTGGACGCGCTCGCGGGACATGCCGCGGCCCTCGGCGACCCGCGAGGTGAAGTCGTCGTAGATCTTGTCGAGGGAGGCGTTGACGCGCTCCCACTCGGACTCGCTGAAGTCCTTCGTGGAGCTGGACATGCGGGCGTGGTCGCCGTCCGCGACGCTGCCGAACGTGATGCCGACGCGGTCCAGGAGGCCGTTCACCACCGCCTTCCCGGTGACGACGCCGATCGAGCCGGTGATCGTGCCCGGCTGCGCGACGATCGTGTCGGCGGCCATCGCCACGTAGTAGCCGCCGGACGCGGCGACGTTGCCCATGGACACGATCACGGGCTTGCCGGCGCGCCGGGCCAGCACCACCTCGCGCCAGATCGCGTCGGACGCGACGGCCGAGCCGCCGGGGCTGCTGACCCGGAAGACGATCGCCTTGACGGCGTCGTCCTTCACCGCGGCGCGGAACGCCGCGCCGATCGTGTCGGAGCCCATCGCGGGCCCGGAGCCCGGCAGCGGGCCGCCGCGGCCGCTGCGGCCGAGCCGGATCGGGCCGTGCCCGTTGATCAGCGCGACGGAGTCCTGCTTGCCGGGGTGCGGCAGTCGGCCCGCCAGGCCGTGCGCGCGGTTGTAGCGGGCGACGTACCGCAGCTGGGTCTCCTCGCCGAACTCCTTCCGCAGGTCGGCGTAGACCTCGTCGCGGTACCCGAGGCGGTCGACGAGCTTCTCCTCCAGCGCCTCGTCCGACAGGAAGGGGCCGCGGTTCACGAGGTCGCGGACCTTGTCCTCGGGGAGGCCGCGGCCGGCGGCGACGGCTGCCGTGATCTGCTCGGTCAGCGAGGCGACCAGGCGCTTCGACGACTCCTCGTGCTCCGGGGTGTACGTCTTCTGCATGAACGTGTTCGCCATGGTCTTGTACTCGTACCGCTGGGCGAACCGGGGCTCGACGCCCGCCTTCTCCAGGGCGCCGGCGAAGAACGGCTCCTCGAGCGCCATGCCGACCAGGCCGACCTCGCCCGTGGGCTGGAGGTAGATCTTGTCGAAGGCGGTGGCCAGGTAGTAGGGGACGGTCCCGCGGCCGCTCTCCCCGTACGTCTCGGCCCACGCGACGGTGAGCTTGCCCGCCTCCCGCAGCTCCTGCACGGCCTCGCGCAGCTCCTGGACGAGCGCCAGCCCGATGCCGCCGCCGACCTTGACCACGAGCGCGCGGACGCGGCTGTCGGAGCGGGCGCGGCGCAGCCCGTCCAGGACGTCGCGGAGGTGCGTCCTGCGCATGGACAGGAGCGCCGAGACCGGGTCGGCCGGCGCGGTCTCCACGATGCCCTCGGTGAGGTCCAGTTCGAGGATCAGCGGTGCCGTCCGCCGGTCGCGGGCCTGTTTGATGAGGGTGACGACTGTGCCTGGATCCACCATGGACCCAAGCCTATGCGCTCGGCCGCGGGGGTTCCCGCGCCGCCGCTCGACGGCCCTGGCGCTTGAACCCCTAGCGCTTGAACCCCTAGCGCTTGAAGCCCTAGCGCTTGAAGGCCCTGTTGGGGATGACGCTCGCCGACGCCTGCGCCAGCGGGCGGCCGTCGGCGCCGGCGAGCACCGCGTTGCTGACCATGCGGGTGGCGCCGGGGTGCACGCACGTCCCGGTCACCGTGTACGTCTCGCCGGCCCGCACTCCGCGCAGGTAGTCGATGTTGAGGTTGAGCGTGAGCATCGGCAGGAAGTGGTCGCAGGTGCTGCTCGCCGCGAGGCAGACCGCGTTGTCGAGGATCATCGCGATGTAGCCGCCGTGGACGATGCCGCCCGGGTTGCACAGCTTCTCGGCGGGCGTCCAGGAGATGTCCACCCGGCCGGGGTCGGCTTCCGTGACGACCTGCCCGATGTAGTCGCTGATGTCGGAGATCTCCGGGAGCCGCCGGTCGCGCATCGCCCGGATGAACTCGACGCCCGACAGCGTGCTCCACATTTCGGCGGCCTCCCGCAGGGCCTCCGGGCTCGCCTCGACGCTCAACGCACACTCCTTGATCACGGCCAATCTTAGAATGATATTCGGTTTCGCGGGCCGGGGAACTGTGCCGTTCATCACCGGCACCGGCCCGGCCGGGCGGTTCAGCCGGCCTTGCGGAGGGTGCCCGTCATCTCGTTGAACCCCGGGGACCTGTAGTCCAGGGCGTCCATCTCCTTCCGGAGAATCAGGGTGCCGCTGTAACAGACGTCCTGCTTCCCCTGGGGATGCCTCAGGGATTCTTCGAACTGGATCGACCAGGCGGACTCGCGCGTCACGATCAGCGTGCCGCGGCAGCCCCAGTCCGGGTAGTCGGCCTTGCCGCCCGTGTCGCCCGTCACCAGCTCGATCGTCACCCTCGTGCTTCTCCTGCCCGGGACGAGGTCCTCCTCCGCGGTGACCTCGCCCGTCCAGGTGCCGGCGAACTCCGCGGGCACCAGCGGGGCGCCGGTCTCGGATTCCTCCGTCGCCGCCGGGGGCGGCGTCGTTCCGGCAGAGGCGCTCGCGGAGGCGCTCGCGGAGGCGCTCGCGGAGGGGTCGCCGGGCGAGCCTCCATCGCCGATGTTCGCCAGGATGAGCGCCGTCGCGGCCACCGCGACGGCCGTGAGGGCGGCGCCTGCCGCGATCACGCGCCCGCGGGGCCTGCCGTTGCCGGGCGGTCGCCTCCGGCGTGCGGGCGGTTGCGGCGGTTGCGTGCCGGGACCCGGATCGGGGGCGGGACTGGTCGCGGCGGACGGGTCGACGAGCCGCACCATCAGGTCGCGGGCGGACGGGCGCCGTGCCGGGTCCTTGGCGAGGCACTCGGTGATCAGGGGGAGCAGCGAGGCCGGCACGCCGGCGAGGTCGGGTTCGCCGTTGGCGATGCGGTGCATGGTCGCCGGGATGCTCACGGCCCGGCCGAACGGCGGATGCCCGGTGGCCGCGTACACGATGGTGCCCGCCCACGCGAAGACGTCCGACTTGTCCGTCGGCGGGTGCCCTTCCAGCCACTCGGGCGCGAAGTACGCGGGGGTGCCGACGAGCTGGGTCTGGGTCGCGGCGTCGATGGCGCGGGCGATGCCGAAGTCGACGACGCGCGGGCCGTCCGGGCCGAGCAGGACGTTGGCGGGCTTCAGGTCGCGGTGGACGATCCCCGCGCCGTGGATCGCCGCCAGCGCGCTCGCCGTGTTGACGGCCAGCCGCTCCAGGTCGCCGCCGCGCAGCGGCCCGCTCGCCGCGACGCGCTGCTGCAGGGACGGCCCGTCGATGAACTCGCTGACCACGTAGGGCGCCGCGCCGTCGGCGGACGAGTCGAGGACGGCGGCCGTGCAGAACGCGGCGACCTGCCGGGCGGCCCGCATCTCCCGCGCGAAGCGGCCGCGGGCGGCGGCGTCGGTGGTCTTGAGCATCTTGACGGCGACGCGCTCCCCGGACGGCCCCTCCCCGAGGTAGACGACGCCCTGGCCGCCTTCGCCGAGGCGTCCGGTCAGCCGGTAACCGCCCACCGCGCGCGGATCGTCGTGGGCGAGGGGGCGGGCGGTCATCGGTGGGCTCCTCATCGGCGGGCGTTGATCGGCGGGCGTTGATCGGCGGGACGTTGATCGGCGGGTGTCGAGCGGCCGGTGTCGACCGGCGGCGGTCGTTCCCATACGACGCACGAAACCGTACTGAGGATCGCGGGGCGGATATCGTCCAACGGCTATGGTCGGACGCATGGGAGACGGCGACGGCTGGGCGGGCTGCGGGCTGGGGCACACGCACTGGGGACGGTTCGGTGCCGCGGGCCTGCTGCCCTACCACCGCGACCCCGGCGGGCAGGTGTGGGTGCTGCTGCAGCAGCGCGCGTGGTGGGGGATCGGCGGCGGGACGTGGGGGATGTTCGGCGGCGCGCTGCACAGCCACGAGGATCCCGTGACGGGCGCCCTGCGGGAGACCTCCGAGGAGTGCACGCTCGACACGAGCACGGTGCAGGTCCACGGCACGAGCGTCGAGGACCACGGCGGCTGGTCGTTCACCTCCGTGGTCGGGTCGCTGGGCGAGCTGCCGCGCGTCGGCCCGGCGTCCAGGGAGACGCGCCGCGCGGAGTGGGTCCGCGCCGAGGACGTCACCGGCCGCAAGCTGTTCGAGCCGTTCGCGCGGTCGTGGCCGCGGCTGCGGGACGCGATGCGGGGCGTCACCCTCGTCGTGGACGCGGCGAACGTCGTCGGCGCCCGCGCCGACGGCTGGTGGAAGGACCGCGCCGGCGCGAACGCGCGGCTCCACGACGACCTCAAGGCGCTGAACGCGGGCGTCGAGGGCGTGCCCGACGGGCTCGTCCGGTTCGACCGCTGCTTCCCCGAGGTCGTCCTGGTGGTGGAGGGCGCGGCGCGAAGCGTCGCCGACCGGCAGGCCGACGGGGTGCGGGTCGAGGCGGCGCCCGGCAGCGGCGACGACCGCATCGTCGACCTCGTCCAGGACGCGGGGCCCGACACGGCCCACCTGGTGGTGACCGCCGACCGGGAGCTGCGCAGGCGCTGCGAGGCGGCCGGAGCCTCCGTCATCGGCCCGCGCTGGCTCCTCGACCGGCTCTAGCCGGCCCGGATCGCAGCGGCAGGCTCGTAGTTCGGCAGGGTCAGAGCTCCACGCGGTGACCGGCGTCGCGGAGGACGTCCGCCGCCTCCTTGAGCCGGTGGTCGGGCACGAGGACGAGGTCCGCGTGGTACGTCGACGCCACGAAGAGGGGGATGCCGGCCTCGGCGAGCGGCCCCACGATCTCGGCCGGCGTGCCCGGCACGCGGGGAGCGCCCTCACCGTCGCCGTAGAAGCCGGCCCAGCGTTCCGCCTCGGCGAACTCGGGCACGTCCCGGATGACGGTGAGTCCCTCGGGGGCGCGGATCAGCGCGATCCAGTCGTCGTCCTCCGGGAACGTGGCGTGCGGCAGGTGCTCCACCGCGAACCGGCCGGGGACGACGTGCAGGCGCTGCGCGACCGCCCTGGGAAAGCCTTCGCTCATCCCGCCAGACTAATCCCGTCAGACTATTCGGGTACCAGCCACACCGCGCCCAGGGGCGGGACGCGCAGCACCGCGGACGCGGGCAGGCCGTGCCAGGGCTCGGCGGTCGCCTCGACGCGGCCGAGGTTCCCGACGCCGCTGCCGCCGTACTCGTAGGCGTCGGTGTTGACGACCTCCCGCCAGGCGCCCTCGCGGGGCAGGCCCACCCGGTAGCTCTCATGCGGGTTGCCGGCGAAGTTGACGACGCACGCCAGCACCGGCTCCTCGCCCTGCGCGCCCGTGCCGTAGCGCAGGTAGGACAGCGTGTTGCCGCCTGCGTCGTTCCCGTCGATCCAGCGGAACCCCTCGTGGTCGCTGTCGCGCGTCCACAGCGCGGGCTCCGCCTGGTAGGCGCGGTTGAGCTCGCGGACGAGCTTCTGCAGCCCCACGTGGTGCGCGCCCTCGGAGGCGTTCTCCAGCAGCCACCAGTCGAGCGGGCGCTCCTCCGCCCATTCGGCGCCCTGCCCGAACTCCTGCCCCATGAACAGGAGCTGCTTGCCGGGGTGCGACCACATGTAGGCGAGCAGGGCGCGCAGCCCGGCGAACTGCTGCCAGGGGTCGCCCGGCATCTTGCTCAGCAGCGACCCCTTGCCGTGGACGACCTCGTCGTGCGACAGCGGCAGGACGTAGTTCTCCGAGAACGCGTACACCAGCGAGAACGTGATCTCGTTGTGGTGGTAGTGCCGGAACACTGGCTCGTGGCGCAGGTACTCCAGCGTGTCGTGCATCCAGCCCATGTTCCACTTGAACCCGAACCCGAGGCCGCCGAGATGGGTGGGCCGGGTCACGCCCGGCCACGCCGTCGACTCCTCGGCGATCGTCACGACGCCGGGGCTGCGCTTGTAGACCGTCGCGTTCATCTCCTGGAGGAACGAGATGGCCTCCAGGTTCTCGCGGCCGCCGTAGATGTTGGGCGTCCACTCGCCCTCGTTGCGGGAGTAGTCCAGGTACAGCATGGAGGCGACCGCGTCCACGCGCAGCCCGTCGATGTGGAACTCCTCCAGCCAGTACGACGCGTTGGCCACCAGGAAGTTGCGGACTTCGGCGCGCCCGAAGTTGAACACGAGCGTCCCCCAGTCGGGGTGCTCGCCGCGCGCCGGATCGTCGTGCTCGTACAGGGCGGTGCCGTCGAAGCGCGCCAGCGCCCACTCGTCCTTGGGAAAGTGGGCGGGCACCCAGTCCATCAGGACGCCGATGCCGGCCTGGTGGAGCCGGTCCACCAGGTACCGGAAGTCGTCCGGGTTCCCGAAGCGCGCGGTCGGCGCGTAGTACGACGTCACCTGGTAGCCCCAGGAAGGACCGTACGGGTGTTCGGTGACGGGGAGCAGCTCCACGTGCGTGAAACCCATGTCCTTGACGTACTCGGTCAGCTCTTCGGCCAGCTCCCGGTACCCGAGCCCTGGGCGCCACGACCCGAGATGCACCTCGTACGCGCTCATGGGCTCGTGCAACCAGTCGCGGTACTTGCGGCCGTCCATCCACTGGCCGTCGCCCCACTCGTAGGACGAGGTGAAGATGCGGGACGCCGTCGCAGGGGGGCGCTCCGTGAACTGGGCCATCGGGTCGGCCTTGGTGCGCCACACGCCGTCCGCGCCGAGGATCTCGTACTTGTAGCACATGCCGTCGCCCACGTCCGGAATGAACAGTTCCCAGACGCCGGTGGAGCCGAGCGACCGCATCGGGTACGCGCGCCCGTCCCAGTGGTTGAAGTCGCCCACGACGCGGACGCCGCGGGCCGTGGGCGCCCACACCGCGAAACCCGTCCCGTGCACCGTGCCGAACGCGGAGGCGTAGCTGCGGACCCGCGCGCCGAGCGCCCGCCACAGCTCCTCGTGCCGCCCCTCGCTGATCAGGTGCAGGTCGAGTTCGCCGAGCGTCGGCAGGTGCCGGTACGGGTCGTCCTGGACGGTCTCGACGCCGTCCCCGTAGGTGACGGCGAGCCGGTAGTCGGGGACGGCGAGCGGCGCCTCGTCCGCGGCCCCGCCGGCCAGCGAGGAGCCGTCCGGCAGCGTCCCGGTGAACAGTCCTTGGTGGTCGTGCCGGAGCGGATGCCGGTCGCCGCCGGGCAGCACGACCTCCACCCGCTCGGCGAGCGGCCGCAGCGCCCGGACGGTCACGCCGTCCCGGCCGGGATGCGCCCCGAGGATGCCGTGCGGATCGTGGTGGTCGCCGCCGACGAGCCGGTCGATCTCCGCGCGCGTCACCCGTGCCATGACCTCATGGCCTCCCGTCCCACTGAGATTTACCCCAGTAGGGGTGCCCCGAGATCGGCGGCTTTCACGTCGCGGGCGCACCTGTTTCCGCGAGCTTGACGTTTCCCGAGGCCACGCCGCGGACGACCGGCCGCGGACGGCGGGTCCGGACGGCGGGTCGCGGACGGTGGCGGGTGGGGTCGGCGCGCCGGGCGGGAGCTCGTCCCGGAGGACGGTGCGACCGCACGGGCGGCGCGACTCTTCGTCGGGGGTCGCGCCGAATGCGCCGTCCGTGCGGTCACGTCTGACTGGCCCCTGCGGTGACACCGACCACACCGCCCTGGGCTCCATTCCTGTGTCACCTCAGCGACACAGGTACCTTCCGTACCGGCACGCCCCGGCCCGGTCCGCCCCCGCTCGCGGACCGGGCCGCGCCGCTCCCCGGCAACGTCCCTCACGGGCCTCCGCGCTCCTCGCGCGTCTGGTCGAGCAGCAGCCGGCGCAGCCCCGCGGAGTCGTCGGCTGCCACCGTCATCGCGTATCCCGCCGCCAGTTGCGAGTCGCTGAGGTCGCCGCTGCGCGTCGCGTACCAGCGCCCCGCGTCGCTGCGCCACACCTGCCAACCCGGAAACTCCCCCTCGATGGCCGCCTTCAGATCCTCGAAGTCGCCCATCAAGGTCGTCCTTTCCCCGAGGCCGCTCTTCTGTATACAAAAGTCTTACTCGTACCAAGAGGTGTCAAGCTGTCCGTAAGCGGACCATGCCCCCGCGGATAGCGCGCGGAAGGTATGGATGGCAGGGAGGACGAGCCGGGATCGAACGCCGCGTCGAACAGTGAGTCGAACGGCTCGACGGCGCGTCCGGAAGAAGGGGAGGTGACGCCGGTGCCGGACCGACCCGCCTACCTGCGCATCGCCGACACGCTGCGCGAGGGCATCCGGGACGGGAGCCTCCCGCCGGGAACCCGGCTGCCGACCATCGCGGAGCTCTGCGAGGTCCACGGCGTCTCCGAGATCGTCGTCCGGCAGGCCGTCGCGCTGCTCCGCGGCGAGGGACTGGTCGAGACGCGCCGCGGCGGCGGCACCCTCGTCCGGGTCGTGCCCCCCGCGCGCAGGGTCGCGATGGACCGCTACCGCGTGGTGACCAGGCCCATGGCGGTCCCCGAGACGACGTTCACCCGCGACCAGAAGATCTCCTGGGAGGAGTACCGGCTCGATAGGGAGTTCACCCGCGTGCGGGCCGACGACGAGCTCGGCGCGCTGTTCGAGCGGCCGACCGGCATCGAGCTGCTGCGCCGCCGGTTCGTCTTCTACGCGCGCGGCGAGCCGCAGCAGATCTCCGTCAACTACCTGCCGTGGGACCTCGTCGGGGACACGCCCGTGTCCGACCCGGCGCGCGAGCCGTGGCCCGGGGGGACGCTCGCGCAGCTGGCCTATCTCGGCCACCCGCCGACCCGCGTCGAGGAGGCCGTCCGCTCCCGCATGCCGACCCCGGAGGAGGCCGAGACGCTCCGGATGACCGGCGGGGTGCCGGTCCTCGCCATCACCCGCCGGATGCTGTCGCGCGCCGACGTGATGGAGGTCTGCCGGGAGATCGTGCTGCCCGCCGACCGCGTCGTCCTCGACTACGCCATCGACCTGTGACGCCGACCTGTGACGCCGACCTGTGACGCCGACCTGTGACGCCGACCTGTGACCGCCGGCCCGTGACCACCGGCCCGTGACCACCGTTCTGTGACCGCTGTGACCGCCCGGGCGGCTCAGCCCGCGAGGCGGGCGAGGGAGCGCAGGGGGACGGGCAGCCACGTCGGGCGGTTGCGCGCCTCGTAGCGGATCTCGTAGACGGCCTTGTCGAACTCGAAGGCCCGCACCAGCGCCGCGTGCGCGGCCGGGTCCGGCCCGCCGGCCGCGGCGTAGCCTGCGCAGAACGCGGCCCGGTTGCGGTCCGCCCACGCCTGCGCGCGGGCCTCCAGCGCCTCGGACGTGTCCGCCGGCAGGTCGCCTTCCCGGGCGAGCAGGAACCGGGCCGCGTACTCGAACGAGCGCAGCATCCCGGCGACGTCCCGCAGCGGGTGCGCGGGCGCCCGGCGCTCGGCGGGCGTCCGGGCCGGCTCTCCCTCGAAGTCCAGCAGCACCCAGCCGGCGTCGGTGCGCAGGACCTGGCCGAGGTGGTAGTCGCCGTGCACGCGCTGGACGGGCAGCGGCCCCGCCGCCGCGGCGACCTCGTCGAAGACCGCGCGGATCGCGCCGGCGTACGGGCGGAGCTCGGGCACGGCGGCGCTGACCTGGTCGAGTTGCTCGTTCATCGCGAACACCGCGTCCCGCAGCGCCGAGGCGGGCGCCTGCGTCACCCCGAACGCGGCGGCCAGGTCGCGGTGCACCTGCGCGGTCGCCGCGCCGAGCCGCTCGGCCTCCGCGCCGAAGTCGCCGCCCACGGCGGCCGCGCCCTCCGCGGTGACGACCGGGCCGGCCCCCGGCTGGGCGGGCTGGGCGAACCAGTCGCGGACGCTGGTGAGGGCGAGCTGCCAGCCGTCGGTCGCGGTGCGCAGGTACTCCGACAGCAGCGCCAGCGTGACGGGCTCGTCCCCGGCCGCGTCCCACCCGGTGTTCGAGCCGGGCTCCAGCTCGATCCAGCCGTGCACGGCGGGGATGTGGGCGCAGCCCTCGCGGGAGAGCGCGAGGTTGACCTCCAGGTCCGGGTTGACGCCGGGCGACAGGCGGCGGAACAGCTTGCAGATGTAGCTGTCGCCGAAGATCAGCGAGGTGTTGCTCTGCTCGGCGCCGATGGGCGAGCCGTCCAGGTCCGTGCGGATGCCGGTGCCGGGCGCGCGGCGGAACTGGAGCGGTCCGACCAGCGTCTCGTTCGCCATGTACGTCAGCAGCGCCCGGGTGAGCTCCGCGTCGTGGACGGCGTCGTAGACGTGCTCGGTGATCCCGTCCGCGCCGGTCAGCCGCCCGATGAGGCCGGCCTCCAGCCGCTCGGGCAGCTCGCGGCGCGCGCCGAGGAGCAGCTGGTAGTGGTCGGTGGCGCCGTTCTGCCGGACGTCGAGGACCAGGTGGTGCAGCGCGGGATCGCCGGCGATCAGCTCGGTGGCGGTGCCGATGGAGAGTTCGTCGATGGGACCGTCCTTGCCGCCGAACCACCGCTGGCCTGGCAGCCAGCCGGCGAGAAGCCGGACGAGGGAGTGGTCGGGCGGCGGCACGGTCACATCACTCCTTCTCCCGGTCGGGGTCCTCGGGCGGCGGCGGCAGCAGGAACCAGTAGAAGCCGTGCCCGGGCAGGGTCAGCAGGTACGGCAGCTCGCCGATGGGCGGGAACTGGACGCCGCCCATGCACTCGATCGGGGCGGTGCCGCGGAAGCGCCGCAGGTCCAGTTCCACCGGCTGCGGGAACCGGGACAGGTTGTTCACGCAGAGGATGGTGTCCGTGCCGCCCCACTGGTTGGTGTCGCCGTTTCCGATCTCGCGGGTGAAGGCGAGGACGGAGGGGTTGGAGGCGGAGAGTTCTACGTAGGAGCCGACGCCGAAGACGGGGTGGCGTTGCCGGATCTCGATCATTTTGCGGGTCCAGTGCAGGAGTGATCCGGGGTTGTTGGCCTGGGCTTCGACGTTGACGGCTTGGTAGCCGTAGATGG
>NZ_SMKB01000172.1:0-15327 GCF_004348575.1 Actinomadura sp. 7K534 | reverse complement strand
CCCGCCCGCACCCCGGGACCGAGAGCGCGGCCAAGAACATGCTGATGGGCCCGCCCGTCGCGATCATGGACCGGGTCCGCGACATGATCCGCGAAGCCCGCGACAAGGGCTGACCGACCGCACCGCCGAGCCGGCCGGGGACCGCCCGGGCCGGCTCGGCGCGCCGTTTACGGGGGCGTCCCCGGGTACGTGGGGGAGATGGCGACAAGTGAGACCCGAACGTTCCTGGCGATCTACCTGAACGATCATCTGGCCGGGGCCGCCGCCGGGGTCGAACTGGCCCGGCGGACCGCGCACGCGCGCCGGGACTCGGCCGACGCGGAACGGCTGGAGCGGCTCGCCGAGGACATCACGGCCGACCGGGGCGCCCTGCTGGCGATCCTGCGGTCGCTGGAGATGCCGGTCCGCCGGTACAAGAGCGTGGTGACGTGGGCGGCCGAGAAGGCGGCGCGGCTCAAGCTCAACGGACGGCTGCGCAGCCGCTCGCCGCTGAGCGACCTCGTGGAGCTGGAGGCGCTGCGCCTCGCGGTCGAGGGCAAGGCCGCCGGGTGGCGCACCCTGCTCTCCCTCGTCGACCGCGAACCGGCGCTGGAGGTCGAGAGCCTCCGCACGCTGGTGGAACGCGCCGAGGCCCAGATCACCGTCCTCGAAGAGCTGCGCGTGAAGGCGGTCGAGGAGGTGTTCGGCGACAGGACCGTCCGCGCCGCCTCGGTGACGACGCCCTAGCGGTGCCGCTGAGCAGGGCTCGTGGCCGCAACAGGTCACGCGGTGGATCCTAAGATCTTGCCACTAAATACTGGCATTTGATCATCCGCCGGTCGAGGAGCCACCGTGGAACACCGCCCTGCGAACCCCTCCCTGTCCCGCCGCGCGTTCACCCTCGGCGGCGCCACGCTGCTCGGTGCCGCCGCCGCCGGTTCGCTGACCGGCACCGCGCGCGCCGCCGCCCCGCCATCGGGCGGATGGGCCGACGTGCCCATTCCGCCGCTCTCGGGCCGGGCCCAGCTGTTCGGCATCGCCGCGCCGGACCCATGGCACGTCATCGCCGGCGGCACCGAGAACGCCTTCCAGCCGGACGCCGCCGCCGTGATGCTGCACCGGGGCCTGCGCGGCTGGACGCGGGCACCGCTGCCCGAAGGGCTGGCCGTCGTCAACGACGTCCGCGCCCGGCACTTCGCCGACGCGTGGGCCCTCGCCTCCGGCCCGGACGCCTCGGCGCGCACCGACCTGCTGCACTGGAACGGCCGCCGCTGGAGCACGGCCGCGGGCCCCGCCGACCAGCAGCTCTACGCGATCGAGCTGGACGGCACCGGCGCGCTGTGGGCGACCGGGATCACCGCGGACGGCGCGACGGTGTCGGTGCGGCGGCACGGCCGGTGGACGAACTCGCTCTCCGTGCCCGGCACCGCTGGGCTCAGCGCCATCGCCGCCGGAGGCCCCTCGGACGTCTGGGTCGGCGGGATCGGCGGGTCGAGCGGCCCGACCCCGCTGTGGCACTTCGACGGCACCGAGTGGACGCGAATGCCGTGGGGGACGACCTACACCCACTGGATCCTGCAGATCGAGCACGTAGCCCCCGACGACGTCTGGTTCTACGCCCTGGAGCAGCACCCCCTGTTCCCGCCGCCGACGCTGCACCACTGGAACGGCTCCGAGTTCACCGTGCACCGGATGCCGGGCCCGTCGGACCCGCTGGGCGGGGTGCGTCCGATGTCCGCGATCGGCTTCCTCGGGTCGATCGCCTCCGACGGGCTGGGCGGCGTGTGGGTCTCCAGCCCGTACGACACGTCCCACCTGCTGCACTTCGACGGCGCGTCCTGGACCCGCGAGACCCCGCCCATCGGGGTGACCGCGTACGCGATGACCCGCGTGCCGTACACCACCACCGTCTGGGCCGGCACCCAGATAGGCACGGTCTGGCGCCGGTCCGCCCGCCCCCTCCCGAGCGACCCGCTCACCGGCACGAAGTAGGCACTACTAGAGGGTCAGGGCCAGGTCCCGGCGGCGGAAGAGCCACAGGCCGGCCGCGCTGAGCGCGATGGCGCACGCGCTCAGCGCGGTCAGGGGCAGCAGGGCGAGGCCGGACGACGGCAGCGCCGGGGTGTGGGTGAACGGCGACAGGTCGGCGGCCCACTGCGGCAGCTCCAGGATCGGGCCGACCTGCCCGATGAGCAGGCACGCGGCGAGCGCCGTCCAGGAGATCGCCACCGACCACCTCGGCAGCAGGCCGAGCACCGCGATGACGAACCCGGCCAGTGCCAGCGTCGCGGGCAGCTGCACCATGGCCGCGCCGAGCAGCGCGGGCATCCGGTCGACCGAACCGGCCGCGACCGCGTACGCGAGGCCGTTGGCCAGCCCGGTGACGGCGAGCACGGCCGCGGTCCCGAGCACCGCGCAGGTGATGTGGGCCGCCATCCACCGGGACCGGCTCACCGCCGTGGCCAGCACCGCCTCCAGCGGGCCGGTCTCCTCGGCGCGCATCCGCAGCAGCGCCTGGACGGTGTACCCGGCGACGAGGACGCCGGTGAACCCCATCATCGCGGTGAAGTAGACGTCCACCGGGTCGCCCGTGCCGCCCAGCCTGCCCACCACCTCGGCGAGCTCGTCGCTGGTGCCCAGCAGCTCCTCGGCCTGGTCGCCCAGGGCGCCGAGCATCCCGCCCACCACCAGCAGCCCGGCCGCCCAGCCGTACAGCACGCCGCGCTGCAGCCGCCACGCCAGGCCCAGCGGGCTGAGCAGGGCGCGCGGGGCGGTGGCCGGCCCGCGGCGGACCGGCAGCATCCCGGTGCCCACGTCGCGGTGGTCGGTGAGCCGGTACGCCGTCCAGGTCAGCAGGGCCAGCAGCGCGGCGTGCAGCAGCAGCGGCCAGAGCCGGTCCGCGGTGAACGGCTCGGTCCGCTGCCCCCACCCGAGCGGCGACAGCCAGGACGGCCACAGGCTCGTCACCCGCAGGCCGTCCGCCTCGGCGGTGGCGAGGCCGTCGCCGAGGCCGCGCAGCAGGTAGCACAGGCCGAGCACGGCGGCGGCGATGCCGTTGGCGGCGCGCGCGCTCTCGGTGACCTGCGCGGTGACGGCGGCGACGCCCGCGAAGGCGGCACCGCACGCGCCGATCGCGGCGGCCATGAGCAGCGACCCGCCGGCGGGCAGCCCGGCGGCGAGCAGCACGGCCGCCACCAGCACCGCGAGCAGCGCGTTCGCGCCGACCGTCACCAGCAGCGCCGCGGTCAGCATCGCGTGCCGCCCGACGACCATCGAGCCGATCAGCTCCGCCCGCCCGGTCTCCTCGCTCCGCCGGGTGTGCCGCACCACCGCCAGGATGCTCATCAGCCCGGCGAGGACGGCGACCAGGCTGAAGGACTCCGCGACCACGATGGCGCCCGGCGTCGGTTCCGGGACGACGCCGTTGAACACCCGCGAGACCGCGCTCATGGCGCTCGACCGGGCGTAGGCGACCTGCTCGCGCTCGCTCGCGTAGAGGCCGAGGACGCTGGAGGCCACCGTGCCGGTGACCGCGGTCAGGCCCAGCAGCCACAGCGGGAGCTGCACGCGGTCGCGGCGCAGCGCCAGCCGGGCCAGCCGCAGCGTGCCGGTGAACGTCCTGGATCCGGTGAACGCCGTGGATCCCGTGCGCTTCGTCATCGGACGCTCTCCAGACCGGCCTGGTCGTCGTAGTGCCGCATGAACAGCTCTTCGAGCGTGGGCGGCTGGCTGGTCAGGTCGAGCACGCCGCACTCCGCGAGGTACCGGTGGACCTCCGGCAGCGCGTCGGCCTCCACCTCGAACGTCGCCCCGGTCCCGCCGTCCTCGACGCGCAGGTCGTGCACGCCCGTGCGGCGGCCGAGGCCGGCGGGCGGCAGCGCGGTCCGGACGGTCATCGTCGTGCGCGTCAGGTGCCGCAGCTCCGCCAGCGTGCCGGACTCGACCGTGCGGCCGTCCCGGATGATCGACACGCCGTCGCACAGCCGCTCGACCTCGGCGAGGATGTGGCTGGAGAGCAGCACGGTGCGCCCGCGCTCCTTGGCCTCGGCGACGCAGTCCTGGAACACCGCCTCCATCAGCGGGTCGAGCCCGGACGTCGGCTCGTCCAGGATGTACAGCTCCACGTCGGACGCGAACGCCGCCACCAGGGCCACCTTCTGCCGGTTGCCCTTGGAGTAGGTGCGGCACCGCTTGGTCGGATCGAGCTGGAAGCGCCGGACGAGGTCGTCGCGGCGGGCGGGGTCGAGCCCGCCGCGCAGGGAGCCGAACAGGTCGATCGCCTCCCCGCCGGACAGGTTGCCCCACAGGTTGACGTCCCCCGGGACGTAGGCGAGCCGGCGGTGGAGCGCGACCGCGTCCCGCCACGGGTCGCCGCCGAGCAGGCTCACCTCGCCGGAGTCGCGGCGCAGCAGGCCCAGCAGCACCCGGATGGTGGTCGACTTCCCCGAGCCGTTCGGGCCCAGGAAGCCGTGCACCTCGCCCGTGCCGACGGTCAGCTCCAGCCGGTCGAGCGCCCGCACGTCGCCGAAGGTCTTGGTCAGTCCGCTCACGCGGATCGCGTCGGTCATGCGCGCCGTCCCCTCGCCTCGCGGTCAGCCGACTGACCGCTGGTCAGTTCCCGATGGTAAACCGCGGGGCGGTGTCCGGCCAACCGGTTAGGTTGGGACGGTGAACGAGAGGAAGCCGCCGGACACCCGGGCCCGGATCCTGGAGACCGCGCTCGACGTGTTCTCCGAGCGCGGCTACCAGGCCGGCTCGATGCGGGAGATCGCGGACCGGCTGCAGCTCACCAAGGCCGCCGTCTTCTACCACTTCCCGTCCAAGTCCGTGCTTCTTGCGACGCTGTGCGAGCCGCTCTCGGAGGGCCTGGAGGACGTGCTCGCCCGCGCCCGCCGCATCGAGGACCGGGTCGGCGCCCGGCGCCAGCTGATCGAGGGCACGCTGGACGTCTACATCCGGAACCGCAAGCTGCTCTACGTGGTCATGCAGGACCTCACGACGCTGGCGCACGACCGCACGTTCCAGCACTACATCGCCCTGATCGAGCGGGTCCACGCCGCGTTCACCGGCCCGTATCCGGACGTCGCCGTCCGGGTCCGCACGGTGCAGATCTTCGCGATGCTGGGCGATCCCGTGTTCCTGTGCCGGGACGTCCCGATCGACCGGCTGCGCGCGGAGATCATGGCCGGCGTGTGGACGCTGCTGGACGATCCCGCGACGTCCGGCCTGGTCACGCGGGACGAGCCGGAGCGGCCCGCCGCCCGGACCGGCGCCCGGCGGCCCGGCCGCCCCCGCGCGCTGGACGAGGCGAAGGCCGAGGCCGCCCGCCGCATGTACGAGGAGGGCGACCGCACCGTCGGCGAGATCGCCGAGCGCCTCGGCGTCTCCCGCGCCACGCTCTACCGCCACCTGACCGGTCGCGCACCCTCCGCCTAGTTCTGAGACATTAGTGAGACAGTTGTGGGAGGGTTTTCGAGACACCGCCGCCGGTGGTCAGCCGTCGTCCCGGGCAGTGCCGTCGAGGTCCAGGAGACGCCCCCAGATGGCCTGCGCGGCGTCCTGGTAGTCCCTGGTCAGGGCGACCAGGCGCTCGTGGGGCCCGGGGTCGCAGAGGTCCTCGGGGAGCAGCGGGTCGTGCAGGATCGTCGCGATCGCCCGGCTGCCGAGCAGGAGGGACTCGCGGGCGAACTCCTCCGGGGTGAGGGTGCCGAGGCGTTCCCGGCTCCGGGTGAGCTCCTCCGCCGTCCGGTTCAGCCCGGCGACGAGGTCGGCCGCGTCCCATAGGCGGCGCAGTTCCCGGTCGGTGTCCGGGTCGAGCCGGTCGATCGCGAACACGACGGCGTCCGGGGCCGTGCCCGTGTCGCGGAGGGTCCGGCGCAGCGCGTCCACGCCGCCGCGGAGGTTGTCGGGCCGGACGTGCAGCGCGCCGCGCCAGGCGTGGAACCCGAGGAGCCGCACGGCCCGGTCGTGGTGGCGCAGGACCGCGCGGTCGGTGCGGGCGGTGGCGGAGTTCTCGACCGCGGCCCAGCGTCCCGTCCACGGCACGCGGGAGCGGTGGCGGGTCGTCCACTGCTCGACGTGCGGGTAGGTGCGCAGCCGGTCGGGCCGCGGGAGGTAGACGCCGCGGCCGGCCCGCTCCAGCACCCCCTCCTCGTGCAGGCGCTGCGCGGCCATCCGGATGCTCGGCGCGCTCAGCCCCACGATCTCCCCGGCCCGGCACAGCGCGGCGATCGAGAACCGGGCGCGCGGACGTGCCGTGACCAGGTCCAGCAGGAGCTTGCGGGCGGTCGGCTCCGACATTTGTAACGGCTCCTAGACAGTTTCTTCCAAGGTACGTTATATGTGTAGCGGTCGTTGGGGCAGGACGCGGAGGTGACGATGGCCGACGTGCGAGTCGAGAAGACGGGCACGACCACCACGATCTGGATGGACCGTCCCGACCGGCGCAACGCCGTCGACGGGCCGATGGCCGCCGAACTGCGCGCGGCCTTCGCGGCGTTCGAGGCCGACCCGGGACAGCGCGTGGCGGTGCTCGCCGGGACCGGCGGGACGTTCTGCGCCGGAGCCGACCTTACTGCGGTGGGCGACCCCGCCCGCCGCAACGAACTCGATCCCGAAGGCGGCGGCAGCGGCCCCATGGGCCCGTCCCGGATGGCGCTCGGCAAGCCGCTCATCGCGGCGGTGAGCGGCTACGCCGTGGCGGGCGGCCTGGAGCTCGCCCTGCTCGCCGACCTGCGGATCGTGGAGCGCGACGCGGTGATGGGGGTCTTCTGCCGCCGCTGGGGCGTGCCGCTCATCGACGGCGGCACGGTCCGGCTGCCGAGGGTCGTCGGCCTGGGCCGGGCCCTGGACCTGATCATGACCGGGCGGCCCGTCGAGGCCGGCGAGGCGCTCGCGATGGGCCTGGCGAACCGGGTCGTCGAGCCGGGACAGGCGGTGGACGCCGCCCGGGAACTCGCCGAGCAGATCGCGGCCTTCCCGTTCGAGTGCGTCCTGACCGACCGCGCCTCCACCTACGCCGGCCTCGATCTGCCCCTCGCCGAGGCGCTGCGCGCGGAAGGGGCCGCGGGGGTTCCCATCGTGGCGCGCGAGGGCGCGGCCGGCGCGTCCAGATTCGTGGCGGGCGAGGGCCGCCACGGACGCTTCACCGGAGAGGACACCGCATGAGTTCCACCACCCGTGAGCTGATCGTCCGGGGTGCGCGGCAGCACACCGGCCGGGTCGCCGTGGTGTTCGGCGAGCAGGAGCTGACGTTCGGCGAGGTGGACGAGCTGAGCAACCGGCTCGCCCGCGCGCTGGCCCGGGAAGGCGCGGGCCACCACCGGCGCGCCGGTCTCCTGGTGAACAACGGCCTGCTGAGCGTGCCGCTCGACTTCGCCTGCGTGAAGGGCGGGATCAACCGGGTGCCGCTCAACTCCCGGCTGTCGGTCGCCGAGCACGTCACCATGCTCACCGACACCCGCTGTGAGCTCGTGGTGTTCGGCGCCGACCTGACCGACCGGGCCCGCGAGCTCGCCGCCGCACTGCCCGACGTGACGTTCCTGGGCCTGGAGACCGGCCTGGACGGCGAACCGTCCCTCATGGAACGGGCGAAGGGCGTCCCCGCCACCCTTCCCGAGGTCGAGGTCAGCCCCGATGACGTGATTCTCACCCTGTACACGTCCGGTACCACGGGCACGTTGAAGGCGGCCCAGCATACCCAGGCGTCCTACGCGGGGATCTGCCGGAACGTGCTGCTCAACCTCCTCCCGGCCACGCGCGACGACGTCATGCTGCACGCGGCGAGCCTCATCCACGCGAGCGGGGTGTTCGTGCTGCCGCTGTGGCTGCGCGGCGGCCGCACCGTGATCCTCCCCGGCTTCGCGCCGGAGCAGTTCCTCGACGCCGTCACCCGGTACGGGGCCACGGCGATCAACCTGGTGCCGACCATGATCCAGATGCTGGTCGAGCACCCGGCCTTCGCGACCGCCGACGTGTCCGCGCTGCGCCGCGTCATCTACGGGGCGTCGCCGATGCCGCGTCCCGTCATCGAGCGCGCGATGGACGCCTGGGGCCGGGAGCGCTTCTGGCAGTACTACGGGCAGACCGAGATCCCGCTGTGCATCGCGGTGCTCCGCCCCGAGGACCACACCGGTGACCGGCTCGCCGCGTGCGGGCAGGTCGCCGCCGACATCGACCTCCGGCTGCTGGACGAGGACGGCCGCCCGGCCCGCCCCGGCGAGCCGGGCGAGATCGTGGTGCGCGGGCCGTCGGCCTGCGCCGGGTACTTCAACGCCCCGGAGCTGACGGCGGACACCTTCCGCGACGGCTGGGTCCACACCCGCGACGTCGGCGTCCTCGACGAGGACGGCTTCCTGTTCCTCAAGGACCGGACGTCCGACATGATCATCAGCGGCGGCTACAACGTCTACCCGCGCGAGGTCGAGGACGTCCTGCTGGAGCACCCGGCGGTGCGCGAGGCCGCGGTCGTCGGCACGCCCGACGAGCGCTGGGTGGAGGCGGTCACCGCCGTCGTCGTCCTCGCCGAGGGCGCCGCGCCCGATGACGGCCTGCGCGAGCGGCTGATCGCGCACGTGACGGAGCGGGTGGCCTCCTACAAGAAACCGCGCAAGATCATCTTCGTGGACGCCGTCCCGAAGACCGCCGTGGGCAAGCTCGACCGCAAGACCCTGCGGGCGAAGTTCGCCGACACCGCGACCAGGTCCTGACCCGGGCGGGCGGTACCGGCCGCGGCCTGATCTACTTGGAACCAGACGTCCTCCGTTCCAAGGGGTGAGGCCGGTGCCGCGCAGTCCATCGCGCAGACCGCTGGGCCAGCTGGAGGCCGAGGTCCTCGCCGCGCTGGCGGGCCTCGGCGGCTCCGCGCGCACGGCCGAGCTGGTCGAGCGGCTGGACGGCGAACCCGCCTACACCACGGTGAACACCATCCTGCACCGGCTGCACGAGAAGGGCCTCGTCTCCCGGACCCGGGCCGGGCGGCACTACCACTACCGGCTCGCCGTGGACGAGTCCGAGCTGGTGGCGGGCCGGATGCGCGACCACCTCCGGCACGCGAGCGACCCGGTGAGCGTGCTGAACCGGTTCGTCCGGACGCTCAGCAGCGAGGAGGCGCGCCACCTGCGCGAGATGCTCGAAGGCCCCGGAGACCGCGGGTGACCTGGTTCACCCTCGCGCCGCCGGTCGTCATGCTGGCGCTCGGCGCGCTGCTCGGCCGGGCGCCGCTGCCGCTGCACCCGTCCTGGACGGCGCGGCTGCTGGCCACCACCTGCGCCATGACGGTCGTGACCGCGCTGGGCACCGGGGTCTTCATGTCGATCAACTACGCGGCGACGCTGGCGCCGGCCGCCGCCGCGCGGGTCCCCGAGTGGGCGCTGTTCGGGGACGACCGGCCGGTCCCGCACCCGGTGGGCGTGCCCGCCGTACTGCTGACGGCCGCCGGGGCACTGGTCGCCGCGCGGACGGCCGCCCGCTGGGCGGCGGAGCTGCGGACCGCGCGGATCCAGGTCCGCGAGCCGCTGGAGACCGACGTCCCGATCGCCGTCGCGGTCCCGGGCCGGCACGGCGGGGTCCTGCTGTCGCGGGGGATGCTCCGCGGGTTCACGGCGGACGAGCTCCACGTGGTGCTCCAGCACGAGGCGTCGCACCTGCGGCACCGCCACCACCGGTACACGGCGTCCGGCGCCATGGCCCGGGCGCTCCTGCCGCCGCTGCGGCCGCTGAGCGAGCGGCTGCGGCTCTCGGTCGAGCGGTGGGCGGACGAGGACGCAGCCGAGGCCGTCGGGGACCGGGCGTTCGTCGCCCGCACGATCGCGAAGGCCGCCCTCGCGCACCCGCCCGCCGCGGGCCCGGCCGCCGCGTTCGCCGAGTCGGGGGTCGTGCAGCGCGTCGAGGCGCTGCTGGACTCGCCGCCGGACCGGAACACGGTGACGGGTCCGCTGCTGTTCATGGGCAACGGCTTCGTCACCAGTTCACTGACCGGCGCGACCCTCCACCTGGACCACGCCGCCGCGGCCCTCCTGCTGTACCTGCTGTCGCTGCGCTGACAGCCGGGCGGCCGGGCGGGCGCGGTCAGAGCTCGAACTCGGCGGGCGGCAGCCCCACGGCGTGGCACGCCTCGCGGACGACGGCCTTCTCGTTCTCGTCGAAGTTCCCGTCGGCGCCGCCGATGACGATGCCGATCTGGATGACGGCGCGGGCCTCGGCGGGCTTCTTCTTCACCTTGGCGATGTCCTGCAGCACGCCGATCTTGCCGAAGGCGAAGTCGGCGGTGAGCTTGTCGACGTAGCCGTTGAACCGCTGCTGCAGGTCGGCCGCCGGGAAGTTCTGCAGGACCTCGTTCGAGGCGATCAGCGACGCGGTCCGCTGCCGCTCGGCCGGGTCGACCGAGCCGTCGGCGGCGGCGACCAGCGCGCACATCGCCATGCTCGCGTCCCGGAAGGCGCCGCTCTTGAGGTCGTTCTTCTTCGCCATGAGCTGGGTCTGCATGTTCTGGCTGGACTCGCGGAGCTTGTCCCAGAACGCCATCGAAGATCTCCCTTGCTGCCGCCGTACCCGGACGCCTGACTGCTACAAGTGTAATAGCAAGCCGCCGGCCTCAGACCCTCGTGATGCGGGCGGCCTGGGCGTCGTCGTGCGCGTAGCCGAGGGTGTCGACGACGTCCACCACGCCGTCCACCCGGCCGACCAGCCGGACGACGACCGGGATGAGGCTCTTGGTCTCGACGCGGCCGGTGAGATGGACGACGCCGTTCTCGACCCGGACGCCGACCATGTCGGGGTCGTGCCAGAGCTGCTTGATCAGCACGCCCTTGACGACCTCGTCCCGGATCTCCGCGTCGGGACGCCGGAACACGCGCAGCAGGTCGCGGCGGGCCACGATGCCGGCGAGGCGGCCGTCCCCGTCGACGACCGGCAGGGCCTTGAACCCCTGGGCGGTCAGCAGCCGGGCGGCCTCCGCGGTCGGGGCGTCCGGCGCGACGGTGACGGCCGGGGCGGTCATCAGCCCGCGGGCGTCGACGGCCGCGGCCTTGGCCTCGGCCTGCGCGTCGCGCCGCAGCAGGGCCCGCAGCGGCCGGCGGCCGCCGTCGCCCGCCTTGTACTCCTCCTTGTGCAGGAGGTCCGACTCGGTGACGATGCCGGCGACGCGGCCCGCGTCGTCCAAGACGGGCAGCGCGCTGATGCGGTGCTCCGCCAGTACCTCGGCGATCTCGGCGAACGGGGTCTGCGGGGTCACCGTCACCACGTCCCCGGTCATCACGTCCTGGACAGTGCGGCGCTTCATGGTCTCCTCCTCGTGCTCGTCCTCGGGGCTCAGGGAGGACACCGTGCAGGGCTCGTAACCCGTATCGGCGCCGCTCCCCGAGCCGCTTCCAGCCTCCCGCGCGCGCGGGTGCGCGGATCAGAGCCGGCGGTCCCCGAACCTCGGGACCTTCGGCCTTCTCCGCGCGCCCGAACCGGCGCGGACGGGATGAGGAGCCCCGCGCATCAGCGGTAGTCGTTCTCCGTCAGCTCGACGACCCAGGCGCGGCGCTCGGCGATCCTGCCGTCGCGCATGACGAACACCTCCGCCATGGACATGCGCATCTCGCCGCCCGCGGCCCGCCGCACCGCCCCGGTCAGCTCGGCCATGACGACGTCGTCCTGCTCGACCATGCGCACGACTTCCAGGCGGGGCGGGTCGAGCAGCTCCGGCGGCCCGTCGATGGCCTTGTCGTAGGCGTCCTTGCCGGTCAGGTGGAACCCGCCGAAGACGGTCCACTCGATGTCGTCGGTCAGGCAGGACAGGATCTGCGCGTGGTCGTTCTTGCGGAAGCCGTCCAGGTAGGTGGTGACGGTCTCGGTGTTGCGTGACATGTCCGCTCCTTCGGATCGCGTGCCGTCCATCCGGAGCCGCCGAGCGAACCGGCGGCCCCCGGATAGGTCGGAGCACCCGAAGCGTTCTCGACATCCCGCCACGGAGGACTCAGCCCGGGGTGGTCACGGGCGAGGGCCTGGCGGCGTCAGCGCGGGCGGCGGCGGTAGTCGAGGTCGGCGTAGTCCGGGTGCTTGGCCATCCAGCCCTGGACGAAGGGGCAGGTCGGCAGCACCGGGAGCCCCTGGGTGCGGACGTCGTCGAGGGCCGCGCGCACCAGCCGTCCGCCGAGGCCCTGCCCCTCGTACTCCGGATCGATCTCGGTATGGGTGAAGACGATCAGGTCCTTCGCCTTCTGGTAGGCGGCGAAGCCGAGCACGGCGCCGTCCCGGACGATCTCGTACCGGCTGCGTTCGGGAGCGTCGACGACCCTGTCGCCTGCCTCGCCGGCACCTGCTCCGCTGTCGTCACCTGTCATGGCCGACGCTCACCTCCACGGTACGACCGTACCGACCGGACGCTCATCGCGACAGCTCGCGCCCCTCCGCGCGGCCCGCGCCCGGCCGGTCGCGGTGCTCGCGCAGCCGGGCGGTCAGCTCGGCGGAGAACTGCTCGGCGTCCGACAGGCGGGCGCGGATCTTCGCGCACCGCTCCTCGACCAGCGAGCGGTAGACGGCGAGGCGCTTGACGAGGTCGTCGCGGGCGGGCTCGCCGGTGCCGGGGTCCTGGAGGCGGTCCAGGACGTCCAGCAGGTCGCGCATCTCTTCGAGGGTGAACCCGAGCGGCTTCATCCGCTTGACGACCAGGAGGCGCGCGACGTCCTCGTCGGTGTAGAGGCGGAATCCGCCGCGGGTGCGGGCCGTGGGGAGGGCGACGCCGACCTCCTCGTAGTGCCGGATGGTGCGCAGGCTCAGGCCGGTCCGATCGGCGACCTCGCCGATCCGCATGCGCCTGCCGTCCATCGGGTGCCTCCTCACGCCGCCCGGCCCGGGCGAGCCGTCCCTAATCTTACGTAAGGGGAGAATTCGGGTCCGTGCGGGCGACGTACACCGTGTTGGCTGAGGTGCCGCCCTGGACGGCGTTGGGGAACTCGACGACGTGCGCCGCGGCCTCGGCGAAAACGCTGCCGAGCACGGCGGTGAAGCCGTCGTCGGGCGGGTCGTTCGACCACAGCGCGAAGACGCCGCCGGGGTGCAGGCGGGCGGCGAGCCGGCTCAGCGCTTCCGGCCGGTAGAACGCCTCGTGGGCCGGGTTGAGGACGTGGCTCGGCGAATGGTCGATGTCCAGCAGCACCGCATGGAAGCGGCCTTGGGACTCCTCCGCGGCCATGGCGAAGAAGTCGCCGTGGACCAGCCGGCAGCGGTCGTCCCCGGCCAGCCGCTCCCCGAGCGGGACGAGCTTCGCCCGGTGCCACTCGATCACCTCGGCGAGCGTCTCGACCACGACCAGCGAGCGCACCCGGGGATCGTCCAGGACGGCGCCCGCGGTGTAGCCGAGCCCGAGGCCCCCGACGAGGACGTCGAGCTCGCCTCCGTCCGCCGCGGCCAGGCCGAGCCGGGCGAGTTCCACCTCGCCGGCCGTCCACAGGCTGGACATGAGGAAGTCGTCGTCGAGCTTGATCTCGTAGACGTCGACGCGGAGCGCGGGGTCCCGGCGCCGCCGCAGGCTGATGGCGCCCATCGGCGTCGGACGCCAGTCGAGCTCTTCGAACAACGCGCCCATGCGTTCCGTCCCCGTGGTCGGTGGCGGCCGGCGACCCGCGGCCTCGCGCCAAAGTACCCTAACGTGACGTCAGATCGGTCGGCCCACGTCGACCACGGGAGGGGGCCGCGGTGAGCGGTGGCACGGGAACGGCGCCGGACGTGGCGGCGGAGGCGGCGCGGCGGCGGACGTTCGCGGTGATCAGTCACCCGGACGCGGGCAAGTCCACGCTGACCGAGGCGCTGGCCCTGCACGCGGCGGCGATCGAGCAGGCCGGGGCGGTGCACGGCAAGTCGGGGCGGCGCGGGGTGCGGTCCGACTGGATGGACATGGAGCGGGCGCGCGGGATCTCCATCACCTCGTCGGTGCTGCGCTTCGAGTACGGCGAGGTGCTCCTCAACCTGCTGGACACGCCGGGGCACGCGGACTTCTCCGAGGACACCTACCGGGTGCTGGCCGCGGTGGACGGCGCGATCATGCTGCTGGACTCGGCCCGCGGCCTGGAGGCGCAGACGCTCAAGCTGTTCGACGTCTGCCGGCACCGCGGCATCCCGGTGATCACGTTCGTCAACAAGTGGGACCGGCCCGGCCGCGAGCCCCTGGAGCTGCTGGACGAGGTCGAGCAGCGCATCGGGCTGCGCCCGGCGCCGCTGAACTGGCCGGTCGGCGTCGCGGGGGACTTCCGCGGGCTGATCGAGCGCGCCGGCGGCGCGTTCACCCGGTTCCGGCGCACCCCGGGCGGCGCCACCCGCGCGATCGCCGAGCACGTCCCCGCCGAGCAGGCCGCCGAGGAGGAGGGCGAGGCGTGGAGCACCGCGGTCGAGGAGCTGGCGCTGCTGGACGAGATCGGCGCCACCCTCGACCCCGACGCCTTCGCGGCCGGGACTGCCACGCCGGTGCTGTTCGGGGCGGCGCTGCCGAACTTCGGCGTGAGCGCGCTGCTGGACACGGTGTGCCGGCTGGCCCCGGCCCCGTCCGCGCGCGTCGACGACACCGGAGCGGAGCGCCCGGTGGCGGCGCCGTTCGCCGGGCAGGTGTTCAAGGTGCAGGCCGGGATGGACCGGGCGCACCGCGACCGGCTGGCCTTCGTCCGGGTCTGCTCAGGGCGCTTCGAGCGGGGCATGTCGCTGACGCACGCCCGGACCGGCCGCCCGCTGGCGACCAAGTACGCCCAGACGGTGTTCGGCCGCGACCGCTCGACCCTGGACGTCGCCTACCCCGGTGACGTGATCGGCCTGCCGAACGCCGCGGGCCTGACCGTGGGCGACACCCTCTACGTCAGGACCCCGGTGGTCTTCCCCCCGATCCCGGCGTTCGCCCCGGAGCACTTCATGGTGGCGCGGGCCACCGACAACAGCCGCGCCAAGCAGTTCCGCCGCGGCATCGACCAGCTCGACGGCGAGGGCGTCGTCCAGGTGCTGCGCAGCGACCTGCGCGGCGACCAGGCACCCGTGCTGGCCGCCGTCGGGCCCCTGCAGTTCGACGTCGTCACCGCCCGGATGGCCGAGGAGTTCGGCGCGCCCGTGGAGCTGACCCGGCTCGACTACAGCACCGCCCGCGTCACCGACAAGGAGTCCGCCGAGACGCTGAGCGGCCGGCGCGGCGTCGAGGTCCTCACCCGCTCCCTGGACGGCGCGCTCATCGCGGTGTTCGTGGACAAGTGGCGGCTCCGCGCCCTCGAACGCGAGCACCCCGGCATCACCCTCACCCGCATGCTCGCCGCGGGCGTCGCCGACTGATCCGGCTCCCCCCGATCGCAGCGGCGGCAGGACGGGGGGGCGGCGGGGCGTTGGGGG
>NZ_SMKB01000171.1:0-15390 GCF_004348575.1 Actinomadura sp. 7K534 | reverse complement strand
GACAGCGGGAGGGGGTTCGCTCATGGGGGACAAGTGTGCCGCCAACCGGACGATCGGTCACCGGGCCCCCGGGCCCGGCATGATCCAGGCCCGGGATCCGGGCTCGCGGAGGCCGCGGGGCGTCACAGGTTGCCGCGGAGCTCCTGCTCCCGCTCGATCGCCTCGAACAGCGCCTTGAAGTTGCCCTTGCCGAAGCCGAGCGAGCCGTGCCGCTCGATCATCTCGAAGAACACCGTCGGGCGGTCCTGGACGGGCTTGGTGAAGATCTGCAGCAGGTAGCCGTCCTCGTCCCGGTCGACGAGGATCCGGCGCTTCTGCAGCTCCTCGATCGGGACCCGCACCTCGCCGATGCGCGCGCGCAGCTCCGGGTCCTCGTAGTACGAGTCGGGGCTCTCCAGGAACTCCACGCCGGCGGCGCGCATCCGGTCGACGGTCGCGAGGATGTCGTTGGTGGCGAGCGCGATGTGCTGGACCCCCGGCCCGCCGTAGAACTCCAGGTACTCGTCGATCTGCGACTTGCGCCTGCCCTCCGCCGGCTCGTTCAGCGGGAACTTGACCTTGCGGCTGCCGTCCGCGACGACCTTGGACATCAGCGCGGAGTACTCGGTGGCGATGTCGTCCCCGATGAACTCGGCCATGTCGGTGAAGCCCATGACCCGGTGGTAGAAGTCGGCCCACTCCTCCATGCGCTCGACGTTGCCGACGCAGTGGTCGATCGCCTGGAAGTACCGCTTCTCCGGCGGCTCGACGATCGGGTCCGCGGGCGCGAACCCCGGCAGGTAGGGGCCGGTGTAGTTCGAGCGGTCGACGAGCGAGTGGCGGGTCTCGCCGTAGGTGGCGATCGCGGCGATCGTCACCTTGCCGTACTCGTCCTCCGTGACGTGCGGCTCGTGCACGCCCGTCGCGCCGTTCGCGAGCGCGTGCCGGTAGGCGGCCTCGACGTCCGGGACCTCGATCGCGAGGTCGACGACGCCGTCGCCGTGCTCGGCGATGTGCCGGCCGAGCCCGGTGCCCGCGCGCACCGGGCCGCGGAACACGAACCGTGCGCCGCCCGACTCCAGCACGTGCACCGCTTCGTCGGGGCTGCCGTTCTCCGGGCCGCGGTAGGCGACCCTGCGCATGCCGAACGCGGTGGAGTAGTAGTGCGCCGCCTGCTTGGCGTTGCCGACGGCGAAGACGACGGCGTCCATGCCCTTGACCGGAAACTCATCCATGCTGCCCAATTTCGACATGCGCCTACAAGGTGCGCAAGAGTGTCCTTAAGTACTGGACAATCTGTACAGTCGAAGGCGCGACAGGCTCGTCGCTCTGTACATGGTGACCATGAGTCGTGGAGGGTGCCATGCCGATCGACGAACTGGACGGCCGGCTGATCGAGCTGTTCACCGCCGAACCCCGCGTCGGCGTCCTGGAGGCGTCCCGGCGGCTCGGGGTGGCGCGCGGCACCGTCCAGGCGCGGCTCGACCGGCTGAGCCGCGACGGCGTGATCGCGGGCTACGGCCCGGAGATCGACCCCGCGGCGCTCGGCTACGGGGTGACGGCGTTCGTGACGCTGCAGCTGCGGCAGAGCGGGGGGCGGGGGCAGAGCGGGCACGACCCCGTCGCCAAGCGGCTCGCGCAGGTGCCGGAGGTCATCGAGGCCCACACCATCACCGGCCCCGGGGACATGCTCTGCCGCGTCGTCGCGCGGAGCAACACCGACCTGCAGCGCGTCATCGACGTGCTCGTGGACGTGGCGGGCGTGGAGCGCGCGTCCTCGGTGATCTCGCTGGCCACCCAGGTCGCCTACCGCACCCTGCCGCTGGTCCGCGCCACGGCCCGCCGGGCGGGACGCGCGGGCGGGACGCGGCCGGGGGAGGGCGGCGCAGATGGAGCGAAGCCCGGGGAACGACCCCCGGGCTGATCGGAAGCGGGATACCCGGCAGCACCCCGTTCCGCGGAACTGCGCCGTCCTCCGCGGACGAACGGGGCTAGCCGGCCCCGTAGGGGGTGGCGTCGAGGATCTCGACCGTCATGCTGCGGCCGTTCGGCAGCGAGTAGGTGGCCTTGTCGCCGACCTTCTTGCCGTTGATGGCCGCGCCGAGCGGCGAGTTGGGCGAGTAGACGTCGATGGGGGCGCCGACCTCCTCGCGGGACGCGAGCAGGAACGTGACCTCTTCGTCGTCGCCCTCGAAGGACACCGTGACGGTCATACCGGGACCGACCACGCCCTCGGTACGCGGCGCTTCACCGACGCGCGCGTTCTCCAGGATGCCCTGGAGCTGGAGGATGCGGCCCTCGATCTTGCCCTGTTCCTCCTTGGCCGCGTGGTAGCCGCCGTTCTCGCGCAGGTCCCCTTCCTCCCGCGCCGCCTCGATCTTCTGAGCGATCTCGATGCGGCCCGGGCCCGACAGGTGCTCCAGCTCAGCCTTGAGCCGGTCGTACGCCTCCTGGGTCAGCCAGGTGACGTTGTCAGCGCGGGTCTCGGTCACGGGTACTCCTCATCCACATGTTGTGATCCTCGTCCGCCCGTGGCGGACCGACGTCACATCGACATGAAGTGGCGGCCGGGTGAAACCTCTAGCCTATCCGGTGTGTGCGGTTAAAGGTTCCCTGAACTCGGCGTCTGCAATCCGCCAATCGTATTTCGTCCTTCACCCCGGGTGGCGGCCGTCGCGCGGGGCCGTACCGGGAGGTCAGGCGGTGCGGCATCCATGGATCCGCGCCCCGGTCGCACGGCGCGGCGTCGGCAGCGTCTCCGTCCCCTTCACGCTGGACGTCCCCGCTGGTATGACGACCTCTTTCTCCGCGAGGACGGCGAATTCCCTGTCGAAGGCGTCGACGGTGCAGCGCACCACGTCGCCCTCGCCCTTGGCCACCGTGTAGTTGATCTCCACCGAGGTGTCGGTGATGTCGTAGGTGACGGTCTGCGCCACGATGCCGGGCGTCTGACCGGCGTACATGGAGATGACCCCGAAGCCGCCCGCGGCCAGGGCGACGAAGGCGCCGATGACCACCAGCCCGAGCCGCCCCTTCCGGGGCTCGGCGGGCACCGTCGGCTTCGACACGCTCGTCGTCATGGCGGGGAATCTCCGTGCGGTGTGCGGACGTTGTCAGGGACAATTCTCGTCTGTCAGGGCGCGTGCCTCGAACCGGGGGCGCTCGAAGGTGCGATTAGGGAGAACCCAGGTGTCCGAGGTCATCGACGATGCGGCGCTCGAGCGACCCTGCGGCGGCGGCGAGCCGCTGCGCCTCATGGCGGTGCACGCCCACCCCGACGACGAGTCCAGCAAGGGCGCGGCCACGATGGCCAGGTACGTGGCGGAAGGCGTCGAGGTCCTCGTCGTCACCTGCACCGGCGGCGAGCGCGGCGACATCCTGAACCCGGCGATGGACCGTCCCGAGGTCAAGGCCGACATCGGGAAGGTGCGCGAGGAGGAGATGGCGCGGGCGCGCGAGATCCTCGGCGTCCGGCAGAGCTGGCTCGGCTTCGTCGACTCCGGCTTCCCCGAGGGCGACCCGCCGCCGCCGCTCCCCGAGGGCTGCTTCGCCCTGGAGCCGCTGGAGACCGCCAGCGAACCGCTGGTGCGCGCCGTCCGCGAGTTCCGGCCGCACGTCATGCTCACCTACGACGAGCGGGGCGGCTACCCCCACCCCGACCACGTGAAGTGCCACGAGGTGTCGGTGGAGGCGTTCGAGGCGGCGGGCGACCCCGAGCGCTACCCGGGTACCGGCGACCCCTGGCAGCCGCTCAAGCTCTACTACCACATGACCTTCAGCAAGGAGCGCATCCTCGCCCTCCACAACGCGATGGAGAAGGCCGGCCTGGAGTCGCCCTACAACGACTGGATCAAGCGCTTCGACGAGGAGAGCGAGCGGCGCGCCAAGTGGGACGTGACCACTCGCGTCCCCTGCGCCGACCACTTCGAGACCAGGGACCGCGCCCTGCTCGCCCACGCCACCCAGATCGACCCCAACGGCTTCTGGTTCGTGGTCCCGCTCGACCTCCAGCGCGAGGCATGGCCGACCGAGGACTACCATTTGGCCAGGTCTCTCATCGACACCGAGTTGCCGGAGGACGACCTGTTCGCCGGCGTCCGGGAGAAGGTGTGTCTGTAGTGCTTTCCCTCACCGCGGTGCAGATCGGCGCGTTCCCCTTGAACGACGACACCGTCACCCCGGGCTTCCTCGGGTTCGCCGTCGTCGCGGCCCTGGGCGCCGCGCTGGTCTTCCTCATCCGCTCGATGAACAAGCACATGAGGAAGATCCAGGCGCCGCGCGAAGCCGAGCTGATCCAGCAGGAGTGGGAGCGCGCCGAGGCGGAGAAGGCGGCCAAGGCCGGAACGCCCGATCCCAAGGCGCCCCCGGCCGACGGCGCCTGACACGCCCCGGCTCGGTTGGATTCGGCCGAGTCCGGGGAGGACCCCCGTCGTGCGCGCGAACATCGAGGACTCCTACGGGGAGCTCGCCCCGGCGGCGGCCCGGCTGCTCCGGCTGCTCGGCCTGCATCCGGGCGGCGGCGTCGGCCCCGGCGCGGCCGCGGCGCTGGCCGACGTCCCCGAGTCGCGCGCCCGCGAGCTGCTGGACGTCCTCGCCGCGCGCGGCCTCGTCACCGAGACCGGCGGCCGCTTCCGCCTTCCCGACCCGGTCCGCGCGTTCGCGCGTGAGCGCGCCCACCTCGAGGACGCCGAAGCCGACCGGGAAACCGCGCTCCGCCGCGTCCTGGACCACCATCTCGCCGCGGGCGGGGGAGAGCTCGAAGGCGCGGGCACGGCGCTGCTGGAGCGGGAGCGCTGGACGGAGGCCGCCGGCGTCCTGGAGGAGAAGCTGCGTCGCGCCGAACGCGACGGCGACCGCCACGAGATCCTGCTCCTCCGGCACGACCTCGCCCGCGCGCTGATCCGCGCGGGCGACGCCGGCCGCGCGATCGAGCTGCTCGGCCCGCTCCCCGACGAGTTCGCCGCCCTGCCCGTCCCGGACCAGGCGGCCCGCGCCGGCGCCCTGGAGGACCTCGGCGAGGCGTACCTGCGGGCGGGCCGCCCCGTCGCGGCGACCAACTTCTTCGGCCAGGCCCTGGAAATCCACCGCGGGGAGAGCGCCGTCGAGCGCCAGGCCGACATCTTCGTCCGCCTCGCCGCGGCCGCCCGCGACCGCGGCGACAAGGCGGCCGAGACCGCCGCCCTGGACCGGGCGGCGGAACTCTACGAGTCCGTGCTCAGCCCGAAGGCCGCAGAGCTGGCGGAACGCCGCGCCGCCCGCTGAGCGGGATCACGCCTTGCGGTGGTCCCAGCTGACCACGCGGTCGGGCTCCATGACGATGAGGACGCGCTTGGCGATCGCCTGCTCGATGCCCTCGGCGATGACGGGATCGATGGGGGCGCCCATCTCCGGGACGGGCAGCCCCGCCATCCGGGAGCCGACGACCATGCCGACCTTGCTTCTGGGCTCGGGGTCCTCGATGACGAGGCCGCGGCCGTAGAGGGCGACGCCGCGCAGCTCGTTGTACTCCACGCCGTCCTCGACCAGGCACGTCATCGTGGGGTTGCGGCGCAGGTTCAGCACCTTCTGCGACGCCTTGTACGTGGTGAAGGCGATCTTGCCGTCGAACAGCGCGTAGAACATCGTCACCAGGTGCGGCGCGCCGTCCTTGCCCACCGTGGCGACCTGGACCTTGTAGTTGTCGGCGAGGTAGGACGCCACCTCGTCCGGCGTCATCTTGATCTTCTCGCGCTTGCTGCTCCCGGCCAAGGGTGCCTCCCTAACGCTTGCTCGCCGCAGACCCGGCACAGGATAACCAGGAGCTTTCGGGCCATCGCACCCGGCACCATGGGTCCATGTCGGTTCGCGATCTGATCGTCCTCGGTTCCGCCAGCGCCGTGCCCACCAAGGCCCGCAACCACAACGGCTACCTGCTGCGCTGGGACGGCCACGGCGTGCTCTTCGACCCGGGTGAGGGGACGCAGCGGCAGATGACCCGCGCCGGAGTCGCGGCGCACGACGTCACCTGGATCTGCGTGACCCACTTCCACGGCGACCACTGCCTCGGCGTGCCCGGCGTCGTCCAGCGCATCGCCCGCGACGGCGTCGAGCACCCGGTCGACGCGGCGTTCCCCGCGAGCGGCCACGAGTACTGGCGGCGGCTGCGGCACGCGGCCGTCTTCCGCGACACCGGCGTCATCCGCGAGCGGCCGGTCTCGGGGGAGCGGATGACGCTCGACACCGGCGACGCCCCGTTCACCCTCGTCGCACGCAGGCTCTCCCACCCCGTCGAGGCCTACGGGTACCGGCTGGAGGAGCCCGGCGGCCGGACGATGCTGCCCGCCGAACTCGCCGCGCGGGGCGTGCGCGGCCCGCTGGTCCGCCGGCTCCAGGAGGAGGGCCGGGTCACCGCTCCCGACGGCCGGACGGTCACGCTGGAGGAGTGCAGCGTCGCCCGTCCCGGGCAGAAGGTCGCGTTCGTCATGGACACCCGGCTCTGCGACGGCGTGCGGGAACTGGCGGACGGGGTGGACATGCTCGTCATCGAGTCCACCTTCCTGCACGAGGACGCCGCCCTCGCCACCGAGTACGGCCACCTCACCTCGGCCCAGGCGGCGGCCGTCGCCGCGGAGGCCGGAGTCCGGCACCTGGTGCTCACGCACTTCTCCGAGCGGTACCGGGTGGAGGACGAGCACCGGTTCCTGGACGAGGCGTCCGCCGTGTTCGGCGGCGAGATCACCCTCGTCCATGATCTCGATCGGATCCCGCTGCCGCCGCGCCGCCTAACCGGCCGCGAACGTGGGCAGGAGTCAGTGCATGGCTGACGAAGTCGATGTCGTGGTTATCGGTCTTGGCCCGGGTGGAGAGGACGCGGCGGGGAGGCTCGCCGAGGCGGGCCTGTCCGTCGCCGCCGTGGAGTCGCGGCTGGTCGGCGGGGAATGCCCGTACTACGCCTGCGTCCCGACGAAGATGATGGTGCGGGCCGCCGGGCTCCTCGCCGAGGGCGGCCGCGTCCCGGGGATGGCGGGGGACGCCTCGATCCGCCCGGACTGGGCGCCGGTCGCGGCCCGGATCCGCGACGAGGCGACCGACTCGTGGGACGACAAGGTCGCCGCCGACCGCCTCACCGGCAAGGGCGCGGAGCTCGTCCGCGGCGAGGGCCGCATCACCGGCCCCGGCGAGGTCACGGTGAACGGCCGTGTCTTCCGCGCCCGGCGCGGGATCGTCCTCAACACCGGCACGAGCCCCACCGCCCCGCCCATCGACGGTCTCGACGGCACCCCGTACTGGACGAACCGCGAAGCCGTGCGGGCCACGCGGGCGCCCGAGTCGCTCATCGTCCTCGGCGGCGGCGTCGTGGGCGTCGAGATGGCGCAGGTGTTCTCCCGCTTCGACTGCCGCGTCACCGTGGTCGAGGCCGCCGACCGCCTCCTGGTCAACGAGGAGCCCGAGTCAAGCGAACTCCTCCGCGAGGTCTTCGAGCGCGAGGGCATCGGCGTCCGCACCGGCGTGCGGGTCACGGCCGTCAAGCACGAGAACGGCGAGTTCACCATGGACCTCGACGGCGAGACCCTGTCCGCCGAGCGCCTCCTGGTGGCGGCCGGCCGCCGCCCCAACCTCAAGGGCCTCGGCCTGGCGAACGTCGGCCTGGACGAGGACGCCCGCCAGATCCAGGTCGACGGCCACCTGCGCGCCGCCGAGGGCGTCTGGGCGGTCGGCGACATCACCGGCATGGGCCAGTTCACCCACGTCTCCATGTACCAGGCGGCCATCGCCGTCCGGGACATCCTCGGAGAGGAAGGCTCGCCCGCCAACTACCGGGCCGTTCCCCGCGTCACCTTCACCGACCCCGAGATCGCGTCCGTCGGCCTCACCGAGGCCCAGGCCCGCGACCAGAACCTGCCCGTCCGCACCGGCACCTCCCGGCTTCCCGACTCGACCCGGGGCTTCATCCAGAAGGTCGGCAACGACGGCTTCATCAAGCTCGTCGAGCACACGGAGTGGGGCACCCTGGTCGGCGCCACCGCCGTGGGCCCGGCGGGCGGCGAGATCCTCGGCGCCCTGGCCGTGGCCGTCCACGCCGAGACCCCCACCGCCACCCTCCGCGAAATGATCTACGCCTACCCCACCTTCCACCGCGCCCTGGAACCCGCCCTCCACGCCCTCGCCCCCTGACGCGGCGGGGACCCGGACCTCCGGGCGGGAGTGAGCCGACGGCCGGATCGGGCAGGATCGAAGGCATGAACCGGCTCAAGGACGCGACAAGCCCGTATCTGCTGCAGCACGCCGGCAACCCGGTGGACTGGTGGGAGTGGTCTGACGAGGCGTTCGCCGAGGCGCGCCGGAGAGATGTCCCAGTCCTCCTTTCCGTCGGGTATGCCGCTTGCCACTGGTGTCATGTGATGGCGCACGAGTCGTTTGAGGACGGCGACGTGGCGCGGGTCATGAACGAGTTGTTCGTGAACGTCAAGGTGGACCGGGAGGAACGGCCGGACATCGACGCCGTGTACATGGAGGCGACCCAGGCCATGACGGGCCAGGGCGGGTGGCCGATGACGGTGTTCATGACCCCGGAGGGCCATCCGTTCTACTGCGGGACGTACTTCCCGCGCGCCCAGTTCCGGGCGCTGCTGCAGGCCGTCCACAAGGCGTGGACCGAGCAGCGCGACGTCGTGGTCGAGCAGGGGCAGCAGGTCGTCGCGGCGCTGGCGTCGCGGGGGCCGGGGCTCGCGGGGGCGCGGGCGCCCGGCGAGGAGACGCTCGCGCACGCGGTGAAGGTGCTCGCCGGTTCCTACGACGCGGCGCGCGGCGGGTTCGGGGGCGCGCCCAAGTTCCCGCCGTCGATGGTGCTGGAGTTCCTGCTGCGGCACCACGCGCGGACGGGGGACGAGCAGGCGCTCGCGATGGCGGGCCACACCATGGAGGCGATGGCCCGGGGCGGCATCTACGACCAGCTCGGCGGCGGGTTCGCGCGGTACTCGGTGGACGCGGAGTGGGTCGTCCCGCACTTCGAGAAGATGCTCTACGACAACGCCCTCCTCGCGCGGGTGTACGCGCACTGGTGGCGGACGACCGGTTCGCCGTTCGCGCGGCGCGTCGCGCTGGAGACGTGCGACTGGATGCTCCGCGACCTGCGGACGAACGAGGGCGGTCTCGCGTCCGCGCTGGACGCCGACAGCGAAGGCGTCGAGGGCAAGTACTACGTGTGGACGCCGGAGCAGCTGCGCGAGGTGCTCGGCGACGACGACGCGGCGTTCGCCGAGGGCCTGTTCGAGGTGACGGGGACGTTCGAGCACGGGTCGTCCGTGCTGCAGCTCCTGCGCGACCCCGACGACGCCGAGCGGTACGAGCGGGTGCGGACGGCGCTGCTGTCGGCGCGCGCGCACAGGATCCCCCCGGCGCGGGACGACAAGGTCGTCGCGGCCTGGAACGGGCTCGCGATCGCCGCCCTCGCCGAGTGCGGTGCGCTGTTCGGCCGGCCTGACCTCGTCCGGGCGGCCGAGGAGGTGGCGCGGCTCCTCATCGGCGTGCATCTGACCGACGGGCGGCTCGCGCGGACGTCCAAGGACGGGACGGCGGGCGCGAACGCCGGCGTCCTGGAGGACTACGCCGATGTGGCCGAGGGACTGCTGGCCCTGCACGGCGTCACCGGCGACCCGGCCCACATGCGGGTGGCGGGCGAGCTGCTGAACACCGTCCTCGACCGCTTCGGGGACGGGGACGGCGGCTTCTATGACACCGCCGACGACGCGGAGCGGCTCTTCCGGCGGCCGCAGGACCCGACCGACAACGCGACGCCCTCCGGGCAGTTCGCGGCGGCCGGGGCGCTGCTGTCGTTCGCCGCGCTGACCGCGTCGGACCGGCACAGGCAGGCCGCCGGGGAGGCGCTCGGCCCGGCGGCGGCGCTCGCGGACAAGCACGCGCGGTTCGCGGGCTGGGGGCTTGCCGTGGCGGAGGCGCGGGCGACGGGCCCGGTGGAGATCGCGGTGATCGGCGCTCCGGACGACGAGCGCACCCGGTCGCTGCACCGGACGGCGCTGATGTCGGCGGCTCCGGGCGCCGTGGTGAGCGTGGGCCCGCCGGACGCGGCGGGCGTGCCGCTGCTGGAGGGGCGCGGGCTCGTGGACGGGGTCCCCGCGGCGTACGTGTGCCAGGGGTTCGTATGCCGGCGGCCGGTGACGTCCACGGCCGATCTGGCCCGCGAACTGCGCAGTCAATTGGACTGAAAGTCTACTTTTGTGGCACTGTGACGTTGATCTCGCCGCCGCTTGGTGTTACCACTGAGTAGCTGGGGTGAAGCTGACCCACCGGGGCGATGCGGCCGGGGGTGGCAGGGGACCCGCCGGGTATCTGGACGGTGACCCGCCATCTGAGTCATAGTCGTTTCTCGGCCGGGTCTGTTCGCGGGGCGACCGTCGAGGGAGTGTGGCAGTGGGGAAGCCGAACCGCCGGGTACTACCGACGATCATCGGCGTCTCCGTCGTCACGACATTGGCGGCCAACATCACGGTGCTCGTGGTCCGCGGCGGCGACGCCCCGGCGGACTCCGCGCGCGGTGAGCAGCGGGCCCGCTACGTGGCCGCGTCGGGGAGCATGAGCGTGTCGCCGTCCGCGGTGGCGCCCCTCGGCAAGCGGCTCACCCCGCACGTCCTGGTCGCCGCGCCGTCCACGCTGCCCGCCGGCCTGGTGGAGAAGGTCCGCGGCGCCAAGGGCGTGAAGGGCGTCGAGGTCGTGGACGCCGTCCAGGGCATGGTCGCCGGCAAGCAGGTCGGGCTGATGGGCGTCGAACCGTCCACCTTCCGCAACTACACGCCGAAGCCCACCGCCAAGTCGGACGCGCTGTGGCGCAACGTGGCGTCCGGCGATGTCGCGATCTCGTTCACGATGGGCAACGACGGCGGCGTCGAGCTCGGCAGCCGGATCCCCGTCGGCGGCAAGCGGGAGCAGACGCGGCTGCGCGTCGGCGCCTACGCGACGATGGGCATCGGCGACGTCGACGCGGTGATCTCCCGGGACGCGGCGCGGGCGCTCGGCATGCCCACCGGCAACGCGATGCTGATCAGCGTCCCGAAGACCGAGCCGAAGACGTTCATCAAGAAGCTCCGCAAGGCGCTGCCGAAGGGCGCCAAGGCGGTCGCGGTCAATCCCGAGATCGACTTCCCGCAGGCGGGCGAGATACCCGACGCCAACGGGCAGGTCATGACCGCCAAGCAGGTGCGGACCGTGATCCAGGCGGCCTACACGCGGCTCGGCTGGCCCTACGTGTGGGGCGGCGAGTCCGAGGCGGAGGGCGGCTACGACTGCTCCGGCCTCATGCAGTACGCCTTCGCCAAGGCGGGCATCCACCTCCCGCGCGTGGCCGCCGACCAGGCGCGGACGGGCTGGGTCATCCCCTACAGCAAGGCCGAGCCGGGCGACATGCTGATCTGGGCGAACGACCCGACCGCGCCGGGCTACATCTCGCACATCGCCCTCTACCTGGGCAAGGGCAAGATGATCGCCGCCCCGCGCAGGGGCACCGTGGTGCAGGTCCAGAACGTCTACACCCGGAACATGCGCGGCGCCGTCCGGGTCAGCCCCAAGCGGGTCGGCTCCCTGCACCGGTAGAGCGCCCGCCCGCGGAAGTTCAGGCACTCAGCAAGCTCCCCGATGTCGGTCGGTGAAACGCTGGCCCAGCGCGCCCATGCGCTGTAATTTTGATTACATGCATACGAGTGAAGCGGCGGAGCAGCTGCGCGGCTGGTTCTCCGGACGGCTCCCCGAGGCGTGGTTCACGGGGCCGCCCGACGTCGTGCTCGACCGCGAGGAGGTCAGCGTCGTCGGCCGCCTGCCCGAGCCGCCGGCCGCGGCGGAGGCGTCCGAGGCGGAGCGCGCCGGCGTGCTCGCCGGGCACGTCCAGCGCTTCCGCGAGGACACCCGGGAGCGCCGCATCGCCATCGCCCGCGAGGCCGAGCAGCGCTACGGCTACAAGGTGTCGTGGGGCGTCGAGTGCGGCGGCGAGCGGGAGATGTTCACGACGCTGTCGGTGCCGGTCATGACGCGGCTCCGGCAGCCCGAGCGCCGCGTCCTGGACACCCTCGTCGACGCCGGGGTCGCCCGCAGCCGCAGCGACGCGCTCGCCTGGTGCGTGCGGCTCGTCGGCAAGAACACCGACGAGTGGCTCTCCGAGCTGCGCACCGCGCTCCAGTACGTCGAGCGCGCCCGCGCCGCCGGACCGCGGGCCTGACCGCCGCGCCGCGACCCCCTCACCGGACGTCGGTCCATCCCAGCCGCGAAACGGAGTGAACGGCCGTTTCCGCAGCTCCGCCGCGCGACCGGGCCGAGCGCCCGCGCGCCGCCGGGGGAGGAAGTGACCGGTTCGAACCTCGGGCCATAATTGAGCGTCTTTCCAGCAGGAATGGTCGTTCGAAGGGAAGCCCATATGGGGGTTCGGCGTACGGAGAAGCCGCGCGGCGAGAAGCCGCGCGGCGCGCGGAAGGACGGCGTGCGCCGCCGTCCCTCCGAGGGCGGGCGACTGCTGTCCGCCCTGCGCCGCACCGGCCCCTACGCGGCCGTCCGGGACGTCGCCTACCGGCTGTACGAGCGCCGCGTCGAGGCGGAGCTGCCCACCGACGTCACGCCCCGGCACATCGGCGTGATATTGGACGGGAACCGCCGCTGGGCCAGGACGATGGGCCTGGCCGACGTCAACTCCGGGCACCAGCGCGGCGCCGCGAAGATCTCCGAGCTGCTGCAGTGGAGCACCGAGGCCGGGGTCGAGGTCGTCACGCTCTGGCTGCTGTCCACCGACAACCTGAACCGCCCGGCCGCCGAGCTCGAGCCGCTCCTGGAGATCATCGAGAACACGGTCCGCAAGCTCGCCGCCGACGGCTGGCACGTCAAGCCCGTCGGCGCCCTCGACCTGCTGCCCGATAAGACGGCCCGTGTCCTTAAAGATGCGGGTGAGGCCACATCCGGGGTACCCGGCCTGATTGTGAACGTCGCCGTTGGGTATGGAGGTAGGCGTGAGATCGCTGATGCGGTGCGCTCTCTGCTCATCGAGCAGGCGAGTCGGGGCACCAGCATCGAGGAACTCGCCGAGTCCCTCGACGTGGAGCACATCGCGGAGCATCTCTACACGCGCGGCCAGCCGGATCCGGACCTGGTCATCCGCACCTCGGGGGAGCAGCGTCTCTCCGGCTTCATGCTCTGGCAGAGCGCCCACTCGGAGTTCCACTTCTGCGAGGTCCACTGGCCGGACTTCCGCAAGGTCGACTTCCTCCGGGCCATGCGCTCGTACGCCGCGCGGCACCGGCGCTACGGCACCTGACGGCCGGCCTTCCGATCCGTCTTCCGGTCTGCCTTCGACCACCGGCCCCAGGCCGCCTGCGCGTCACCGGTACGTCCCCATGATCAGGGAGATCGAGTGGCCACAACCTCCGCGCGCCGTCCTGGTACGTCCGGGAACACCACCGGGACGAACGTTCCGGACCGGCGCACGTACGTCCTCGACACCAGCGTCCTGCTCGCCGACCCGGGGGCGATGACCCGGTTCGCCGAGCACGAGGTCGTACTCCCCATCGTCGTCATCTCCGAGCTGGAGGGGAAGCGGCACCACCCCGAGCTCGGCTACTTCGCCCGGCAGGCGCTGCGCACGCTCGACGACCTCCGGCTGCGGTACGGGCGGCTGGACGAGCCCGTGGCGGTCGAGGGGCCGCTCGGCGACCAGGGTGGAACGCTCCGCGTCGAGCTGAACCACTCCGACCCCAGCGTGCTCCCGGACGGGTTCCGCCTCGGCGACAACGACACCCGGATCCTCTCGGTGGCCGCGTGGCTCGCCCATGAGGGACGCGACGTCGTCCTGGTCTCCAAGGACCTGCCGATGCGGGTGAAGGCGTCCGCCGTCGGCCTGGCCGCCGAGGAGTACCGGGCGGAGCTGGCGGTCGTGGAGTCCGGCTGGACCGGGATGCGCGAGCTGGAGGTTCCCGCGGGCCTCGTGGAGGAGATGTTCGAGACGGGCAGCGCGGACATGGAGGAGGCGCGGGATCTGCCGTGCCACACCGGCCTGCGGCTGCTGTCGGAGAAGGGCTCGGCGCTCGGCCGGACGCAGCCGGACAAGTCCGTGAAGCTGGTGCGGGGCGACCGCGAGGTGTTCGGGCTGCGCGGCCGGTCCGCCGAGCAGCGGATCGCGCTCGACCTGCTGATGGACGAGGACGTCGGCATCGTCTCGCTCGGCGGGCGGGCCGGCACGGGCAAGTCGGCGCTCGCCCTGTGCGCGGGGCTGGAGGCCGTCATGGAGCGGCGCCTGCACCGCAAGGTGGTGGTGTTCCGCCCCCTGTACGCGGTCGGCGGGCAGGAGCTCGGCTACCTGCCGGGCACGGAGAACGAGAAGATGTCGCCGTGGGGCCAGGCCGTCTACGACACGCTGTCGGCGGTCACGACCCCGGAGGTCATCGACGAGGTCGTGGACCGCGACATGCTGGAGGTCCTGCCGCTCACCCACATCCGCGGGCGCTCGCTGCACGACGCGTTCGTGATCGTGGACGAGGCGCAGTCGCTGGAGCGCGGCGTCCTGCTGACCGTCCTGTCGCGGATCGGCACGGGCTCGCGGGTCGTCCTGACCCATGACGTGGCGCAGCGCGACAACCTGCGGGTCGGCCGGCACGACGGCGTCGCGGCGGTGGTGGAGCGGCTCAAGGGCCACCCGCTGTTCGCGCACGTGACGCTGACGCGGTCGGAGCGGTCGCCGATCGCCGCTCTGGTCACCGACATGCTCGGCGACGTCGGCGTCTGAGGCGCCTGAGAAGGGTTTCCGCGGACCCCCGGTGGCCGGTCGGCCACCGGGGGTCCGTCGTTGCCGGGCGAGGCTCGCGAGTATCCACGGACGGTGATCGACAAACCCCGCAACGTCAGCCTGTGAGGAAGGTCACAGGAGGCGGGTGGAAGGGCAAGATTCCCTGGTCCCCTCGGAGTTTCGGCGGCGTCCCGGCCGAGTTGACAGCGGCCCCACCCGCAGCATTTGTCTCGTTTCGGTTGCGAAGCCTCCCTCGACCTCCGGCATTGTGGCTCCCCGTAAGCACCCCCGAGCGGTGCCGGCCGTGGCGCGGCCCCCAGTGAACGCGCGGCGGACACGGCGCGGCCCGGATCCGGAGCCGCCCGACCGCGGACGGCCGGACCGGGGGTGGAAGCAGTTCGTGCGCGTGCCCATGCGCGTGCGACCGTCGGAAGGACCGCCTTGTACGGAGACCGTCCCGGGTCCCCTAGGCGAGACGAACGACAGAGCTTTGCCCCCCACGAGCCGTGGCCCGCCGCGGAGTCCCCCTCCGCGACCCGGTCCGCGAGGGCGCGGGCGCGGCGGTGCAGGTCGGCCCCGTCCTCGGTGATCCGGACGGAGTGGCGCCGCCGGTCGCGCGGGTCGCGGGTGCGCTCGCAGAGGCCGCGCTCCTCCAGGGC
>NZ_SMKB01000565.1:0-382 GCF_004348575.1 Actinomadura sp. 7K534 | reverse complement strand
CACGGCATCACCCACCTGCACCTGACCAGCCGCACCGGCCCCGACGCCCCCGGAGCCCACGACCTCCAACACCACCTCGAACACCTCGGCGCCCACGTCACCATCACCGCATGCGACACCGCCGACCCGGCGCAACTGGCCGATCTTCTGGCGGGCATCCCGGTCGAGCGTCCGCTCACGGCGGTGATCCACGCGGCCGGGGTCATCGACGACGCGGTCACGACATCGCTGACCGCTGAACAGGTCGACAGGGTCTTCGCCCCCAAGGTCGACGCCGCCTGGAACCTGCACCGCCAGACCCGCCACCTCCCCCTCAACGCCTTCATCCTGTTCTCCTCCGCCGCCGCCACCCTCGGCTCGCCCGGCCAGGCCGCCTACGCCT
>NZ_SMKB01000170.1:0-15873 GCF_004348575.1 Actinomadura sp. 7K534 | reverse complement strand
CTCCTGGGCGGGGGCCTCCTGCTCCTGCGCGGCCGGGGCGCCGCCGCCCGCCGGCGCGTCGCCCTCGTCCCCGATGACCGCGAGCTCGGCGCCGACCTCGACGGTCTCGTCCTCGGCGACGGTGATGCTGGTCAGGACGCCCGAGGCGGGCGAGGGGATCTCGGTGTCGACCTTGTCGGTCGACACCTCCAGGAGCGGCTCGTCGGTCTCGACGCGCTCGCCCTCCTTCTTGAGCCAGCGGGTGACGGTGCCCTCGGTGACGCTCTCGCCGAGCTGGGGCATTGTGACGGAGACCGGCATGTCTCAGCGACTCCTTCGGAATACTTGTGCGGCGTTCAGCCGTGCACGTGCAGTGGTTTGCCGGCGAGGGCGAGGTGCGCCTCGCCGACCGCCTCGGACTGGGTCGGGTGGGGGTGGATCAGCTGGGCGACCTCGCCCGGCAGAGCCTCCCAGTTGTAGATGAGCTGGCCCTCGGCGATGAGCTCGCCGACGCGCGGGCCGACCATGTGGATGCCGAGGACGGGGCCGTCCACGGCCGCGATCACCTTGACCTCGCCCTGCGCGCCCAGGATCTTGCTCTTGGGGTTGCCCGCCAGGTCGTAGGTGACCTCCTTGATCTCGTGCCCGCGCTCCTTGGCCACGGCGGAGGTGATGCCGACGGAGGCGACCTCCGGCTCGGAGTAGGTGATGCGCGGGACGCCGTCGTAGTCGATCGGCGCCGGGCCGAGCCCGCCGAGCCGCTCGGCGACGAGGATGCCCTCGGCGAACCCGACGTGGGCGAGCTGCGGCGTCGGGACGAGGTCGCCGACGGCCGAGATGGTGGGGACGTTCGTCCGGCAGTACTCGTCGACCTTCACGAACCCGCGCTCGGTCTCGACGCCGGCCTCCGCCAGGCCGATGCCCTCGGAGACCGGGGCGCGCCCCACGGCCACCAGCAGCAGCTCGGCGTCGAAGTTCTTGCCGCCCTCCAGGGTGACGGAGACCCCGCCCTGGGTGGGCTTGACGCTCTCGAACCGGCTGCCGACCTCGAACTTGATGCCGCGCTTGCGGAACGCGCGCTCCAGCCGCTTGGAGCTGGACTCCTCCTCCAGCGGCAGCAGGTGCGGCAGCGCCTCGACGATGGTCACCTCGGCGCCGAACGAGCGCCAGACGCTGGCGAACTCGACGCCGATGACGCCGCCGCCGAGGATGACGACCGAGCCGGGGACGCGGTCGAGCCGCAGCGCGTGGTCGCTGGAGATGATCCGCTCACCGTCGATCTCCAGGCCGGGCAGCGACTTCGGCACCGATCCCGTGCCGAGCACGATGTGCCCGCCCTCGATGCTCCGGACCTGCCCCTCGCCCACGGTGACCTCCACCGTGGTAGGGCCGGTCAGCCGCCCGGAGCCGTGCACGACCTCGATGCCCCGGGTTTTGATCAGCCCGGTGAGGCCCTTCACGGTGGTCGAGATGACCTTGTCCTTGTACGCGTTCACACCGCCGATGTCGATGCCCTCGAACGTGGCCTTCACACCGAACTTCGCCGCCTCGCGGGACTGGTCCGCCACCTCGGCCGCGTGCAGCAGCGCCTTGGTGGGGATGCACCCGCGGTTCAGGCACGTCCCGCCGAGGGACTCGTCCCGCTCGATCAGTGCGACGGACATGCCGAGCTCGGCGGCGCGCAGAGCGCACGCGTAACCGCCGCTGCCGGCACCTAGGACGACGATGTCGAAGGGGCCGCTGTCAGCCACTGGTCGCTCCCTTTCCCCGGTCGTGGCACCCCGTGGATCGGGGCGCCCTGGGCGGGGCGGGGCGCACCGGTACCGGGCCCCCGCCGCCACGAGAAATCTAGTCTGTTCTCCACCCTCTGACAGCGGGCGGACCCGCTACAGAATTCCGGCGGCGACGTCCTCGGCGATCTGGACGAGCGTCCGGGCGGCGGCCCCGGTGCCGCCCTTCGGGGTGTAGCCGTAGGGCTCGCCCTTGTTGAAGGCCGGTCCGGCGATGTCGAGGTGGGCCCACTTGACGCCGTCCGGCACGAACTCCTTCAGGAAGATGCCGGCGACCAGCATGCCGCCCCACCGCTCGCCGCTGATGTTGGCGATGTCGGCGACCGCCGAGTCGAGGCCCTTGCGCAGCTCCGCCGGAAGGGGCATGCCCCACGACTGCTCCCCGGCGCGCTCGGCCGCCGCCACCACCTTCTCACGGACGGCGTCGTCGTTGGCCATGACCCCGGTCGTCCGGGTGCCGAGCGCGACGAGCTGCGCGCCGGTCAGCGTGGCCACGTCCACGATCAGGTCGGGGGAGTCCTCGCCCGCGCGGACGAGGGCGTCGGCCAGGACGAGCCGGCCCTCGGCGTCGGTGTTGAGGACCTCCACGGTCTTGCCGCCGTAGATGCGCAGGACGTCGGACGGGCGCTGCGCGGTACCGCTCGGCATGTTCTCAGCGATGGCCAGGTAGCCCACCACGTTGACCTTGGGGCCGAGCTTCGCGATGCCGGCCAGCGCGCCGAGCACCGCCGCGGCGCCGCCCATGTCGGACTTCATCCAGTCCATCGCCTCGGCGGGCTTGAGGGACAGGCCGCCCGAGTCGAACGTGATGCCCTTGCCGATCAGGGCGAGTGTCTTGGACGCCTCCGGGTGGGCGTAGGAGAGGCGGACGAGCCGCGGCGGGTTCACCGAGCCCTGCCCGACGCCCGCGATGCCGCCGTAGCCGCCGTCCACCAGGGCCTTCTCGTCCAGGATCTGGACGGACAGGCCGGTCTCGCCCGCGACCCGCTCGGCCTCGCCGGCGAGGTCCTCGGGGGACAGGTGGGACGGCGGGGTGTTGACCAGGTCGCGGACGAGCCTGACCGACTCGGCGAGGATCCGGGCGCGCTCCACGGCGGCGCCGGCGCCGTCCGCGGCCGCGATCAGCCGGATCTCCTCGACGGGGCTCTTGTGCTCGCCGCCGGTGCGGTAGGAGTCGAAGGAGTACGCGCCGAGCAGGGCGCCGAGCGCCACGGCCTCCACGTTCTCGGCGGTCCCGCCGGCCTCGGTGCCGGGCAGGGCCACGGCGACCCTGGACGTGCCGGCGAGGGAGCGGACCGCGGCGCCGGCGGCGCGGCGGACGTCCTCGGCGGAGGGGTCCTCGCCCAGTCCGGCGGCGACGACGACCTTGGCGGTGACGGCGCCGAGCGCGGGCAGCTTCGTGATCTCACCGGCCTTGCCGGTGGCGCCCAGCGCGGCCAGGGCCTCGGCGAGCCTCCCGTCCAGCGCGCGGTCGAGGTCCTCCGAGCCGGCGGCCGGCGCGGGGCCCGCCTCCGCCGGGGAGACGCCGACGACGATCGCGTCGACGTCGATGCTGGCCAGGGCTTCGCTGTCAAGGCTGATGCTCGTCACGTAGCACGATGTTAGTCCTCCTCGTGACCGCTTTCGTCTTTTTCGATCAAGCGTCGCAAGTCCGGGCGGCCGCCTCCGGCGGGACCTGCGGCCCCTCGGCGCGCTCAGGGGAGCGAGATGAGGACGATCAGCGCGGCGGTCGTCGCGATCTCGACCAGGGCGCCGAGGACGTCCCCCGTCACCCCGCCCAGCCGCCGCACGGCGTGCCGGAGCAGCACCAGGGCGGCGGCGGTCCCGGCCGCCACTGCGGCTGGCCCGTGCAGTGCGCCGCCGAGACCGCCGGAGGCCGCGCCCACGGCGGCCGCCGCCGCCAGCACGGCCGCCGTGACGGCCGCCGCCGCAGGGGTCGGGACGGTGCCCGCCACGAGGGCGCCGAGGCCGCCGGGGCGCGCGGACGGGACGCCCGTGCGGCAGGCCCAGGGGAGTGCCAGCCGTCCCGTGACGGACGCGATCAGCACCGCGACGGCGGGGTCGGGCGCCGAGGCCAGGGCGGCGACCTGGATCAGCAGCGTCAGCAGCAGCGCGACGACGCCGAACGGGCCGATGTCGGACCGCTTCATGATCTCCAGCGCCTCGGCGGCGGGGCGGCCGCTGCCGAGGCCGTCCGCGAGGTCCGCGAGGCCGTCCAGGTGCAGCGCCCGGGTGGCGGCCGCCGTCGCGGCGACCGCGAGCGCCGCCGCGGGCAGCGGGGCCAGCCCGAGCAGGTCGCCCGCGAGCAGGACCAGCGCCGCGGCCCCGCCGGTGACCAGGCCGGCGGCGGGGGCGAGCAGCATCGCCCGGCGCGCGGTCTCCCGGTCGACCCGGCCGGTGCCCGCCGGGACGACGGTCAGCAGCGTGACCGCCAGCCGCAGGCCCGCGATCACCGGAGCTCCATGACGCGTCCCGCCACGACCAGCGCCGCCTCCTCGGACTCGGCCGCGAGCCGCTGGTTGAGCCGGCCGAGCAGGTCGCCGAACGCCCGCCCGGACGGCGTCACCGGCACCAGCGACAGGCCGACCTCCTCGCTCACCGCCACCACGCGCGCCCGCGTGCCGCGCCACGCCGACACGAGTTCGTCCAGGCGCGGCCGCACGCGGAACGGGTCGTCCCATGCGGCGGTCTCGTCCATCGCCGCGGCGAGCCAAGTGCCGATGCCGTCCACCAGCACCGCGCCCGTCGCGGACGCCAGGACGCCCGCCAGGTCCGTCGTCTCGGCCGTCTCCCACCAGGCCGGGCGGCGGCGCCGATGGGCGGCGACGCGCTCCCGCCATTCCGGATCGCCGCCGGACGGTCCCGTGGCGACGTAGCGGACCTCCGCGCACGCGGCCAGCCGGAGCTCCGCCTCGGCGGACTTGCCCGACCGCGTCCCGCCCAGCAGGAGGGTTCGGTGCGGACCGTCCTGCGGCTGCTTCCAGAACGCCATGCGGCGTTCCAGCTCGGCCGGTGACGGCAGCCGGTGGTCGACGTGGACGGCCGCCACCTCCGTCCTGGACGTCACCGCCCCGAGGCGGCGCAGCCTGCCGAGGTGCTCCGGCGAACCGGCCAGGTCCAGCAGGACGGCGTCGTACTCCACGCCGCCGGCGGGCTCGGGCAGGGCACCGGGACCGGCCGCGACCAGCACGCGCCGCCCCTGCGGGCCGCGCACCTCGTAGCCGCCGGGCACGCCGGTGCGAGGGCGGTCCGCCAGCGGCACCCCGCCGACGAGGATGCGGTCCGGGGTGGCCGGCTCGTACCGGACGCCGGCGGCGCGCAGGCGGCTGCAGGACGCGCAGCGGCAGTCCGGCGCGGGCCATCCGTCCGGGGCGGCGATTCCGCGAAGCTCGATGTACATATCGTCCGGAACTCTATGGTTATACGTTCACCGGCAAGGATCACGACCGTCCCCGCAGGAGGCCCTGGTGGGCAACCCCCCGAAAGCACCATGGCCGGGCCAGCCGGGTCCGGGTGGGCAGCCGCCCTACGGCCCGCCTCCCGGCCCTCCGGGCGGTCCGCCGCCCGGAGGCCCCGGCTGGCCGTCCGGCTCACCCGGCCCGTACGGACCGCCGCCGCCCTCGGGGGGCGGCTGCGGCTGCGGCGTCGGCCTGGTGATCGGGCTGGTCGCCGGCGGACTGGCCCTCGTCCTGGTGCTGGGCTTGGCCGTGGCCCTCTTCCTCTCGACGTCGGAGGAGGAGGGCGACGGCGGCGGCGTCCGGCTGGAGGCCGGAAAGATCGCCGGTGGGGCGGAGGCCACGCCGCAGGCCGACGGGTCGCTGGCGATGGCCAGGCCGGGCGTCACCTCGCCCGTGGTCGACGTCTACGAGGACTTCGCCTGCCCGCACTGCGGCGACTTCGACCGCAAGCACGACCCCATGCTCAAGGAGCTGGCGGTCTCGGGAAAGGCCAAGGTCGTGTTCCGCCCGATGCTCGTCTTCAGCGAGAGCCGGCGGATCGCGCACGACAACTCGCTCCGGGCCGCCGCAGCGCTGCGCTGCGTGGGCGACGGCGCGCGCTGGCTCTCCTACCAGGACGCCCTGTACGCGAACCAGCCGTCGAGCCTCGACACGCCGGGCTACTCCACGGAGGAGCTGATCTCCCACGCGGAGAAGCTCGGGCTCACCGGCGACGGCTTCCGGTCATGTGTCGAGAGCCAGCGCTATGCCCAGAGCGTGAAGACGGTCAGCAGGGGCTACATCGACTCCGGCATCCAGGGCACGCCCAGCGTGCAGGTGAACGGCCGCACGCTCGCCTCGTCCGACACCGAGACCCCGGAGGCCCTGCGCCGCGCCATCGAATCCGCCTCCTGACCGGATCCGCGCCCCGGGGCCGCGTTCCGGTTAGTCTCACCGGCGACGAGGGAGGTCGGAAGCGATGGCGTGGAGCTGGCGTTTGGAGAAGGCCGACGGGCGATCGGTCGGCGTGGCGGAGGAGACCTTCTCCACCCAGGCGGACGCGGAGAGCTGGCTGGGGGAGAACTGGCGGGGGCTGCGCGCGGACGACGTCGACAAGGTGGTCCTGCTGGACGGTGAGACGCTCGTCTACGAGATGAGCCTGCACGAACCGGACTAGCGCCGAACGCGGGAGGGCGGCGGAGCCGGGCTCCGCCGCCCTCCGCACCGGTGCGGGTCCGCCCGGCCGGGTCAGGGGCGCTCGCGCGGGCTCTTGGTCAGGGCCGGGTCGCGGATGACGACCGGGTCGAGGACGTCGTCGATCCGCTTCAGCACGTCGGCGTCCAGCTTCACCCCGGCGGCCCTGACGTTGTCGGCGACCTGCTCGGGACGGCTCGCGCCCACCAGCGCCGCCGACACGTTCGGGTTCTGCAGCGTCCAGGCGATGGCGAGCTGCGCCATCGAGAGGCCGAGGTCGTCCGCGATCGGCTCGAGGTCCTGCACGCGGGTCAGCAGGTCGTCGTCCAGGAAGCGCTTGATCATGTTGGCGCCGCCCTTGTCGTCGGTGGCGCGCGACCCCTCGGGCAGCGGCCGACCCGGCTTGTACTTGCCGGTCAGCACGCCCTGCGCGATCGGCGACCAGACGAGCTGGCCGATGCCCTCCCGCTCGCACAGCGGGACGACCTCCGCCTCGATGACCCGCCACAGCATCGAGTACTGCGGCTGGCTGGAGACGATCCGGTCGAACCCCATCTCGTCGGCGATCTTGAGGGCCCGCTCGATCTCCTCCGCCCGCCACTCCGAGACGCCGACGTAGAGGACCTTGCCCTGCCGGACGAGGTCGTCGAACGCCCGCAGCGTCTCCTCCAGCGGGGTCTCGTAGTCGAACCGGTGGGCCTGGTAGAGGTCCACGTAGTCGGTCCCGAGCCGGCGCAGGGAGGCGTGCGCCGACTCCATGATGTGCTTGCGCGACAGGCCCCGGTCGTTCACGCCGGGGCCGGTGGGCCAGTAGACCTTGGTGAAGATCTCCAGCCCCTCGCGGCGCTGCCCCTTGAGCGCGCGCCCGAGGACCTCCTCGGCGCGCGTTCCGGCGTAGACGTCCGCGGTGTCGAAGGTGGTGATCCCCTCGTCGAGGGCCGCGCGCACGCACGCGCGCGCCGCGTCCTCCTCGACCTGGGAGCCGTGGGTGAGCCAGTTGCCGTAGGCGATCTCGCTGATCTTCAGACCGCTCCGGCCCAGGTTTCGGAACTCCATGATGCCGACCCTAACCGGGCCGGGGGCCCCTGCGGCCGGTTGCGGACGGCACGGAACGGCCGGGCAGCGCCGACCGGAGCCGCCGGCCGGACGCCGCCGGTCAGGCGCCCGTCAGACCTTGTCCTTCTCGCCGATCTTCACCCGGGGGTTCGGGATGCGGAGCCGGCGGATCTGCATGGCGCGCATCGCCGCGTACATCCCGACGCCCTTGGCGCTCTCGTCGGGGTAGCGCTCGGCGGCCAGCCGCTTGATGCCGCGGCTCAGCAGGATGCCCTCGGCGAACACCACGAAGAGCAGCACCGGTGGCGCGAACAGCACCAGCAGCCGGGCGATCGGGATCGGCATCATGCTCAGCAGCACGATCGCGAACATGCCGTACATCAGGTAGGAGCCGACGGTGCGGCGCGAGTCGACGTAGTCGCGCGCGAGCCTGCGGACGGGGCCCTTGTCCCGCTTGAGCAGGTGCTCCTCGTTGCCCTTGGCCATGCCCTGGCGCACCTTGGCGCGCTCGGCGGCCTGCTTCTCGCGCAGCTTCTTGTACGCCTCCTTGCGGTTGGCGGGGGCGGTGATCGGCTGCCGGCGAAGCTTCTCGGCGTCCCGCCGCTTGGGCGTGGGGCGCCCCTTGCCTCCCGGCTTTACTACCTGAGGAGGATTCGGCGGGGCCTCAGGGGTACGACGCTTGAACACGGGATCAGCCTACCGGGCTGCGAACATCGTGGCTGCCTCGCGCGTTAACGCGTAGGGTGATAAGAACCCCAGCAGTGGTCATTGAGCCCAGTTCACGACTGAGGCGACAGCACGAAGGGACCGGCGCCGCGCGATGAGCGTGATGAAAAGAATGTCGATGATCTTCAAGGCCAAGGCCAACAAGGCGTTGGACCGGGCCGAGGATCCTCGCGAGACCCTCGATTACTCCTACCAGCGACAGCTGGAGATGCTGCAGAAGGTCCGACGGGGGGTCGCCGACGTCGCCACCTCGCGCAAGCGACTGGAGCTGCAGATCAACCAGCTGGAGCAGCAGCAGAGCAAGCTGACCGACCAGGGCAAGAAGGCCCTGCAGGTCGGCCGGGAGGACCTCGCCCGCGAGGCGCTGACCCGCCGGTCCGGGCTGGAGGGCCAGCTGAACGACCTGCGCGCCCAGTACCAGCAGCTGCAGGGCGAGGAGGAGAAGCTCACGCTCGCCTCCCAGCGGCTGCAGGCCAAGGTCGACTCCTTCCGCACCCGCAAGGAGACGATCAAGGCGACCTACACGGCCGCCGAGGCGCAGACCAAGATCAACGAGGCGTTCTCCGGCATCTCCGAGGAGATGGGCGACGTCGGCCTGGCCATCCAGCGCGCCGAGGAGAAGACCGACACGATGAAGGCGCGCGCCGGCGCCATCGACGAGCTGCTCGCCTCCGGTGCCCTGGAGGACTTCTCCGGTCCGAAGGACGACATCCAGGCCGAGCTCGACCGGATGGGCTCCGGCCCCGGCGTCGACCTCGAGCTGGAGCGGCTGAAGGCCGAGCTGGGCCAGGGCCCCGCGCCCAAGGAGCTGAACCAGGGCACGCCGACGGCGCAGCCGCAGCAGCAGGAGAACCCCCAGCAGGCCCAGTGGCCGCAGAACCCCGGGGGTGCCCAGTGATCGTCCGCCTCATGGGCGAGGGTCAGCTGGACGTGGCCGAGGAGGAGCTGCCCGCCCTCAACTCGCTCGACGACCAGCTGGAGTCGGCGATCGAGTCGGGCGACGAGGCGACCTTCCGCGCCGCACTGCACGCGCTGCTGGAGAACGTCCGCAAGGTGGGCCGGCCGCTGCCGCCGGACAGCCTGGCGCCCTCCGAGCTGATCCTCCCCCCGGCGGACGCGCACATCGACGAGGTGCGCTCGATGCTGGGGGACGAGGGGCTGATCCCCGACTGACGATCGGTCCGCGCCCCTCGGCGCCCCCGGCCGAAGTGGACGCTCAGGCACAAAACGATGGTTTTGTGCGTTGTTACAAATGAATACCGATCCGGGGTGCACAGGGGGTGGCCGCATGGCCAGAACGCGCTACGCCTCCGACAGGGGGCTCACGTCGCGGATGCTCGTGACGATGTTCCTGCTGGGGCTTGTCTACGTCGTCTTCGTGGGGGCGTTCTTCGTCTTCGTCCCCGAATGGGCAGTGGTCGCGCTGGTCGGGGCGGGCCTGTTCCTGCTCGCCCAGTACTTCTTCTCCGACAAGATGACGCTGTTCGCCATGCGCGGCCGGATCGTCTCGCCGCGGGAGGCTCCTGAGCTGCACGGCGTCATCGACCGGATCTGCGCGATGTCGGACGCGCCGAAGCCGAAGGTCGCGATCGCCGACTCCGACGTGCCGAACGCGTTCGCCACCGGGCGCAACCAGAAGAACGCCGTCGTCTGCGTCACCACCGGGCTGCTGCGCCGGCTCGACCCGGTGGAGCTGGAGGGCGTCCTCGCGCACGAGATGGCGCACGTCGCGCACCGGGACGTCGCGGTCATGACGATCGCCTCGTTCCTCGGCATCCTCGCGGGCCTGATCACCCGGTTCGGGCTCTACGCGGGGCTGTGGGGCGGCTTCGGGAGCCGCAACCGGGACCAGAACACGGGGCTGATCCTGCTCGCCGTGGTCGCCGCCAGCGCCCTGGCCTACGCGATCAGCTTCCTGCTCACCCGGGCGCTGTCGCGCTACCGCGAGCTGTCGGCCGACCGCGCCGCCGCGCTGCTGACGGGGCGCCCCTCGGCGCTGGCCAGCGCGCTGACGAAGGTCACCGGGGACATCGCCCGGATCCCGACCAGGGACCTGCGGTCCGCGCAGGCGTTCAACGCGTTCTTCTTCACCCCGGCGCTCGGCCGGGGCGTCAGCGTCTCGTCGCTGTTCTCGACGCACCCGCCGCTGGAGAAGCGGCTCGCCCAGCTCTCGAAGATCTCCGACCAGCTCAGCAGGGGAGTGTAGAACCGGTGGGTTTCCTGGACACGCTGCTCGGCCGCTCCAAGCCGGCCAAGCCCGACCTCGACCGGCTGTTCGGGCTCTCGACGGCCGCGATCACCCTGGAGGCGGCGACCGGGTTCACCCCGACGGGCCTCGGCTCGGTGTGCTTCCGCGCGGCGGAGGGCGGCGCGTTCGCGCGGCTGCAGCGGGACGTCCAGGAACTGCTGGACGCCGACGAGGGGCCCAAGGTCGAGATCAGCACCGACTCCTACGGCTACACGTGGATCCTGAACCGGCACGACCCGGCGGAACTGCCCGCCCTCGTCACCGACCTGCACGCGGTGAACGCGACGCTGGAGGCGAACGGCTTCGGCCCGCACCTGCTGGTCTCGCTGGTGGGCTTCCGCGGCCCCGAGGGGCAGCGCCTCGCCCTTGTCTACCTCTACAAGCGCGGCACGTTCTACCCGTTCGCCCCGCTCCCCGGGGACAAGCGCGACAACGCGCTGGAGCTCCAGGTGCGCGGCGCGGTCGGCGCCGACCTGCCGTTCGAGGACGACCTCGGCCGCTGGTTCCCCGTCTGGGGCGCCCCGGGTCTCTGACCGGGACCCCCGCCCATGAACAGGCACCGTGATCCCCGGACCGTGAACAGGCACCGTGACCGAGTCGTGTCCGATATGTGTGTCACAAGACGCTGAACGCCGCCCGCGCCCGGGCTAGCGTCCGGCCATGGCGCCCTCCCGTGACGCTCCCGACTCCGGGCTGACCTGGCGGATGCTCGCCACGGCGGTCCTGGTCGCGCTCGTGTACGCGGCCGCCGTGCTGCCCGTGTTCCTCGCCGGTCCGGTGTGGGGCGCGGCCGCGGCGGCCGCCGCGGTGGCCCTCGCGGTCCTCTCGGCCCGCGCGGCGGACCGGGTGGCGCTCTACGCGATGGACGCCCGCCTCGTCACTTCCAGCGAGGAGCCGGAGCTGCACGCCGTCCTGGACCGGCTGTGCATGTCGTCCGGCCTGCCCAAGCCCCGGCTCGCCGTCTCCGCGCTGGACACGCCCAACGCGTTCGCCGCCGGGTCGGGACCGGGGTCGGCGGTGGTGTGCGTCACCGGTGGGCTGCGCTCGCGCCTCGAACCGGGCGAGCTGGCCGCCGTCCTCGCCCACGAGACCGCGCACGTCGCCAACCGGGACGTGCTCGTCGGGGCGATCGCCACGTTCCCCGCCCTGTGCGCCGGGCTGTTCCTCGGCTGGTGGACGGGCCTCCTCACCGGCCGCGACAGGCACGGCGCCGGGCGCGCGGCGGCCTTCGCGGGCGGCGCGGTCCTGCTGCCGCTGGGTATCGCGGCGGCCGTGCTGTACGCCGTCGGCATGCTGGTGGGGCTCTCCCTGTCACGGCACAGGGAGCTGTGCGCCGACTCCACCGGGGCGCTGCTCACCGGTCGCCCCTCCGACCTCGTGTCGGCCCTGGACAAGATCAGCGACGGGCTCCGGGACGCGTCCCGGGACGACCTGCGGGCGCTGCGCCCGGTGAGCGCACTGTGCGTGGTCGGGGCGCGCGGCGGCGGCGCGGCCGGGCTGCTGTCCAGCCACCCCCCGCTGGAGCGGCGCCGGGAGCAGCTGTCGGCCATCTCCTGGCGGCTCGCGAGCGGCGGCTGACGTGGGGTTCCTGGACGGCGTGCTCGGACGCCGCGTGCCCGGCATGCCGGACCTGGACCGGCTGTTCGACCTGCCGCCCGCCGTGGCGGCGCTGGAGGCCGCGACGGGCTTCGCCCCGGACGGCACGGGCGCCGTCTGCCACCGCCTCGTGGAGGGCGGCCCGTTCGGCGCCTTCGACCGCGTGCAGCGCGACGTCGCCCGGCTCCTGCGCGACGACCCGGGCCGCGAGACGGGCCTCAGCGCGGGCCCGCACGGCTGGGGGTGGGCGCACGTCACCCGCCCGCCGGACGCGTTCGAGCGGCTGGTCGCCGACCTGCACATGGTCGGCGCCACGCTGACCGCCGCCGGCTACGGGCCCTACCTGCTCTGCTCGGTGACCGGCTTCCGCAGGGGGGACGAGCCGCAGCGGCTCCTCCTGGTCCATTCGCCCGGCCGCGGCACGTTCTACCCGTTCGCCCCCCGCCCGCCAGGCGAGCAGGGGGCGCGCGGCCGCAACAATCTGGTCGAGACGCGGGCGCGCGAGGCGCTCGCGGAGAGGCTGCCCGTGGAACCCGACACCGCCAGGTGGTTCCCCCTCTGGGACGCGCCCGGCCTGCCTTAGGCCCTCAGGGAAGGGCGAGCATCTGGTCGAGGGCCACGCGGGCGTAGTGCGCGGTCTCCTCGTCCACCTGGATGACGTTCTGCACGTCGCCCCGCGCCAGCGACTCCAGCGACAGCACCAGGTGCGGCAGGTCGATCCGGTTCATCGTGGAGCAGTAGCAGACGGTCTTGTCGAGGAACATGACGTTCTTGTCCGGGTGGGCGTTCGCCAGCCGCCGGACGAGGTTCAGCTCGGTGCCGATGGCCCAGGCCGAGCCGGGCTCCGCCGCCTCGATCGTCTTGATGATGTACTCGGTCGACCCGATCTGGTCGGCCGCGGTGACGACCTCGTGGCGGCACTCCGGGTGCACCAGGACGTTCACGCCGGGAACGCGCTCCCTGACCTCGTTGACCGAGTCCAGGCTGAACCGGCCGTGCACCGAGCAGTGGCCGCGCCAGAGGATCATCTTCGCGTCCCTGAGCCGCTGCGGCGTCAGGCCGCCCTCCCGGCGGTGCGGGCTGTAGACGACGCAGTCGTCCAGTGAGAGGCCCATCTGCAGGACGGCGGTGTTGCGGCCGAGGTGCTGGTCGGGCAGGAACAGGACCTTCTTGCCCTTCCCGTAGGCCCAGTCCAGAGCGCGCTTGGCGTTGGACGAGGTGCACACGACACCGCCGTGCCGTCCGACGAACGCCTTGATGTCGGCCGAGGAGTTCATGTAGGTGACGGGGACGACGTCGTCGGCGACGCCCGCGTCCTCCAGGACGTCCCAGCAGTCCTCGACCTGGTCGAAGGTGGCCATGTCGGCCATCGAGCAGCCGGCGCCGAGGTCGGGCAGGATCACCCGCTGGTGGGCGGCGGTGAGGATGTCGGCCGACTCCGCCATGAAGTGGACGCCGCAGAACACCACGTAGGGGGCGTCCGGCCGGGCCGCGGCCTGCTGGGCCAGCTTGAACGAGTCGCCGGTGACGTCCGCGAACTGGATGACCTCGTCCCGCTGGTAGTGGTGGCCCAGCACGAACACCTGCCCGCCGAGGGCCGCCTTGGCGACGCGGGCCCGCTCGACGAGCGCCGGGTCGGAGGCGGGCGGCAGCTCCCCGGGACAGTCGACACCGCGCTCGCTGGCGGGGTCGGTGCCGCTGCCGAGCAGCAGCAGCGGAAGGTCGCGTGTCGTCGTGGTCACGGCGTTCTCCCTTCGCGACGGAGGACTTATCGTCGCTTTGACGACTAATGATTGCACATCCCCGGCCCGGCGGTGATGTGACGTAGGACGCACCCCCTCGTGGTGTTAGCGGAGACCGATACGCGGAATGGGCCTGTGGCGAGGTACGTTGTCCTACGGGAAGGGGCGTACGACGTCCTCGAGGACAAGCGACACTCCGCCGCCCCGCGCGGCGCAGCGAGACCCGGGAGCTGAACACATGACGGTTTCAGGCGAGACCACGCAGGAGACCACGCAGCAGGGCGTCAACCTCACCGACGCCGCCGCCGAGAAGGCCAAGGGCCTGCTCGAGCAGGAGGGCCGCGACGACCTTGCGCTGCGTGTCGCCGTGCAGCCGGGCGGCTGCTCCGGCCTGATCTACCAGCTCTTCTTCGACGAGCGCGAGATGGACGGCGACCAGATCCAGGACTTCGGCGGGCTGTCGGTCCGCGTCGACCGGATGAGCGCCCCCTACCTCACCGGAGCGACCATCGACTTCGTCGACTCCATCGAGAAGCAGGGCTTCACGATCGACAACCCGAACGCGTCGGGCTCCTGCGCCTGCGGCGACTCCTTCAACTGAGCCGCGTTCGGTGAAGCGCCCGCGGAGGGGCGGCCGGGGACCTTGCCCGGCCGCCTCTCTACGGTTGCCCGGCGCACTCCAGCAGTGATCCATGGTGCGATGGGGAAGTAGTCTTTCCGGGTTCGAAACAGCCGGCGAACAGCCGGACGACCACGACGAGGAGAGCGGCTCCGTGCGCATCGCCGTGACAGGCTCCATCGCTACCGACCATCTGATGACCTTCCCCGGAAGGTTCACCGACCAGCTCCTGCCCGATCAGCTGGCCCGGGTATCGCTGTCCTTCCTGGTGGACGAGCTGGAGATCCGCCGCGGCGGGATCGCCGCCAACATCTGCTTCGGCATGGGGAGCCTCGGCAAGGACTCGGTCCTCGTCGGCTCGGTCGGCGACGACTTCGCCGACTACCGCTCCTGGCTCGAGCGGCACGCCGTCGACACCGCGTCCGTGCACGTGTCGGAGATCCACCACACCGCCCGCTTCCTGTGCACCACCGACCAGGAGCAGAACCAGATCGCGACGTTCTACGCGGGCGCGATGAGCGAGGCCCGCTCCATCGAGATCAAGCCGGTCGCCGACCGCGTCGGCGGCCTCGACCTCGTCGTCATCAGCCCGAACGACCCCGAGGCGATGCTCCGGCACACCGACGAGTGCCGCACCCGCGGCATCCCGTTCGCCGCCGACCCGTCCCAGCAGCTCGCCCGGATGGAGGGGACCGAGGTCCGCCGCCTCATCGACGGCGCCGCCTACCTGTTCAGCAACGACTACGAGCGGGCGCTCGCCGAGGAGAAGACCGGCTGGAGCGGCGAGGAGATCCTCGGCCGCGTCGGCGTCCGCGTCACCACCCTCGGCGCCAAGGGCGTCGTCATCGACCGCGAGGGCGAGGAGGGCCTGCACGTCCCGTGCCTCCCGGTCGAGAACGTCGTCGACCCGACCGGCGTCGGCGACGCCTTCCGCGCCGGCTTCCTGACGGCGACGGCCTGGAACCTGCCGCTGGAGCGCGCCGCCCAGGTCGGCTGCGCCATCGCCGCGCACGCGCTCGAGGCCGCCGGCCCGCAGGAGTACACCCTGTCCCGCCAGGGCTTCCTCGACCGCTTCGCCGCCGCCTACGGGTCCGACGCGGCCGACGAGATCGCTCCCCACCTGAGCTGCCCCGCCCCGTAGCCGCTCCCTCGACCGCCACGTGAAAGGGCCGCGCCCCCCGGGCGCGGCCCTTCATCGTCCGCGGAACGGGGCCGGTGCCCGGCCCGCCCTTCCGCGCACGCGCGTCAGTACATGCGGCGGATGTGGAACCCCCAGCCGCCCTGCGGGAGCGTCTCCTCCCACACGAACTCCTGCGACTTCATGCGGCACCAGGCGGGGACGTCGGTCCGGGCCGCGGCGTCGTCGGCGAGCACGGCGATGATCTGCCCGACCGGGACCTCGCGGATCCGCTCGGCCACCATGATGATCGGGATGGGGCACTTGCGGCCGAGCGCGTCGATGACGAGCGCGGGCGGGGGGCCGGCG
>NZ_SMKB01000016.1:0-57199 GCF_004348575.1 Actinomadura sp. 7K534 | reverse complement strand
CGGGTGCGGAGGGCGGTCAGGACGGCGGAGTGGTCGTGGGCCGATGCCTCCGCCCAGCCCTCGACGGTGCCGAAGAAGCCGAGCGGCACGTAGTGGACGGTCAGGCTGAGCAGGGACGTCATGCGGGACGAGCCCGACGACCGGTTGATCGTCCGGTGGAACTCGTGGTTGAGGCGGTCGACCTGCTCGGCGTCGTGCGCGCGCGCCGCGTCCTCCAGGCGGGCCTGGAGGACGCCGAGGCGTTCGATCTCGGCGTCGTCCAGCGCCTCCGCGGCGCGGGCCGCCAGTTCCCCGGCGATGTAGGCCTGCACGTCGAAGAGGTCCGCGACGTCCCGCGCGGTGAGCGGCAGCACCCGGAAGCCGCGGCGCGGCTCCCAGCGGACGGCGCCCTCGCTGTGCAGGATCATCAGCGCCTCGCGGACCGGGGTCGCGCTGATGCCGAGCTCGGCGGCCAGGTGCTCGGTCCGGATGTAGTCCGGGGCGCGCAGCTCACCGATCATGATGGCCTCGCGGACGTGGGTGGCGACCATCTCGCTGAGCTGGTGCCTGCCCTCCAGCACGGGCATGGTCTCCCCCGCTCTGTCTGCCGGAACGACGTGAGCATATCGTCGGAAGGACCCGCGCCGCCCGCCCCGGCACGGTGATGGCATATTCTATAGAATCCGCCTGAACCGAGGAGCCGCCGTGCGCGACCGAGACGCCCTCTACATCGACGGAGCGTGGACCAGCCCGCTGGGCACCGGGGTCATCGCCGTCGAGAACCCCGCCACCGAGGAGACCCTCGCCACCGTGCCCGAGGGGACCGCCGAGGACGTCGACCGCGCCGTCCGGGCCGCCAGGGCCGCGTTCCCCGCCTGGTCCGCGACGTCGTGGCAGGAGCGTTCGGAGTTCCTGCGCCGCCTCCACGCCGCGCTGGCGAGCCGGGAGGAGGCCATCGCGCGGACGATCGCGAGCGAGGTCGGCACGCCGATGCGCATCGCGACCCGCATCCAGGCGGGGCTGCCGCAGGCGGTCGTCGCCGGGTACGCCGAGATGATCGCCGATGGGCTGCCGGACGAGCGCGTCGGCAACTCGCTGGTCGTCCGCGAGCCGGCCGGCGTCGTCGCCGCGATCACGCCGTGGAACTACCCGCTGCACCAGATCACCTGCAAGCTCGCCCCCGCGCTCGCGGCCGGCTGCACGATCGTGATCAAGCCGAGCGAGGTCGCGCCGCTGGTCGCCTACGAGCTGATGGACGCCGTCCACGAGGCCGGGCTGCCCGCGGGCGTCGTCAACCTCGTCCCCGGATACGGCCCGGTCGTCGGCGAGGCCCTCGCCACCCACCCCGAGGTCGACCTGGTGTCGTTCACCGGTTCGGTGCGGGCGGGTTCCCGGGTCGCCGAGCTGGCCGCGGGCACGGTCAAGAAGGTGGCGCTGGAGCTGGGCGGCAAGTCGGCGAACGTCATCCTGGAGGACGCCGACGTCAAGACCGCGGTGAAGGTCGGGGTCTCCAACGCGTTCCTCAATGGCGGCCAGACCTGCACGGCCTGGACGCGGATGCTCGTCCACCAGGACCACTACGCGCAGGCCCTCGACCTGGCCAAGGGCTTCGCGGAGGGCTTCGCGCCGGGGGACCCGCTCGACGCGTCCACCAAGCTGGGCCCGCTGGTGTCCAAGGCGCAGCTCGACCGTGTGCGGGGCTTCATCGACACCGGCGTCTCCGAGGGGGCGCGCGTCGTCACCGGCGGAACGGCCGCGCCGGACGGTTTCGACCGCGGCCACTACATCGCGGCGACCGTGCTCGCCGATGTCGACCAGAACGCGACCGTCGCGCAGGAGGAGATTTTCGGTCCGGTGCTGTCCGTCATCCCGTTCCGGGACGAGGACGAGGCGCTCCGGATCGCGAACAACTCCCGCTACGGGCTCGCGGGGGGTGTGTGGGCGGCCGACCAGGACCGGGCCATCGCGTTCGCCCGCCAGGTGAGGACCGGGTCCATCGACGTCAACGGCGGCGCGTTCAACCCGATGGCGCCGTTCGGCGGCTACAAGCAGTCCGGGATCGGGCGCGAGATGGGCCGCTTCGGCCTCGAAGAGTTCACCGAGCTCAAGGCAATCCAGCTCTGACCCCCCAGCCGAGGAGAACCGCATGGTCAAGGCCGTCGTCGCGACAGGGCCGGACGTCCCGCCGCAGGTCCGCGACATCGAACTGCCCCGGGTCGGCCCCGGGGACGTCAGGGTCCGGGTGGCGGCGGCGGGGGTGTGCCACTCCGACCTGTCGATGATCAACGGGACGCTGGCGCCGAAGTTCCCGCTCGTCCTCGGGCACGAGGCCGCGGGCGAGGTCGCCGAGGTGGGCGCGGACGTGACGAAGGTGCGGCCCGGCGACCACGTCGTGCTGAACTGGGCCGCGGCGTGCGGCGAGTGCTGGTTCTGCGGGCAGGGCGAGCCGTGGCTGTGCAGCGCCGTGGAAGGTGCCGTGAGCCCCTCGTCCGGTGCCACGCTGGACGGCGGCGAGCTCTACGCGTGCATGGGCGTCGGCGGTTTCGCCGAGGAGCTCGTCGCGCCGGAACGCTCGGTGGTGCCGCTGCCCGCGTCCGCTCCGCTCGACCTCGGGGCGCTGCTCGGGTGCGCCGTGCTGACGGGGATCGGCGCCGTGCGCAACACGGCGCAGGTCCGCGAGGGGCAGTCGGTGCTCGTCATCGGTCTCGGCGGCATCGGCCTGTCGACCGTCATGGGAGCCCGCCTCGCCGGCGCCGGGACCATCATCGCCGTGGACCGCGGCACCGAGAAGGAAGAACTGGCGAGGACGGCGGGCGCGACGCACTACCTCGAAGCGGACCCCAAGCTTGCCAAGCAGGTCCGTGCCCTGACCGAGGGACGCGGAGCCGACCACGCCTTCGAGTGCGTGGGCAAGGCCGAGCTGATCCGGACGGCGTGGCAGTCGGTGCGCCGCGGCGGGCGGTGCACGGTCGTGGGTGTCGGGGCCCGCGACGACGCGGCGAGCTTCAGCGCCCTGGAGCTGTTCCACTTCAACCGGACCCTGACCAGCTCGGTCTACGGCTCCTCCGACCCGGACCGGGACGTCCCGCAGCTCGTCGAGGAGATGGAGGCCGGGCGGCTCGACCTGTCCACCCTGGTCACCCACCGCATCGGCCTCGACGGCGTCGCCGAGGCGTTCGACCGGATGCGGGCCGGGCGGGGAGCGCGGTCCCTCATCGAGATCGCACAATGAGCGAAGCGGCCCGGGGGGCGCGGGGGGTCGTCCCCCCGCGGGAAGCACTGAGCGAGGAGGCCCCGGGGGCGCTTCCGCTCGCCGGGATGCGGGTGGTGGAGCTGTCCAGCTTCGTCGCCGTGCCGCTGGGCGGGATGACCCTCGCCCAGCTCGGCGCGGACGTGATCCGCGTGGACCAGATCGGCGGCGGCCCCGACATCGACCGCCGTCCGCTCGCCCCGTCCGGCCGGAGCCTGTACTGGGCCGGGCTCAACAAGGGCAAGCGGTCCGTCACGGTCGACCTGCGCTCTCCCGAGGGCCGCGACCTCGTCGCGGATCTCGTCGCCGGGAGCGGCGTCGTCATCACCAACGCGCCGCCACGCGACGGCCTCACCTACGAGGCCCTGCGGGAGAGGCGTCCCGACCTGATCCACGTCCAGCTCCAAGGCCGCCGGGACGGAGGCAACGCGGTCGACTACACGGTGAACGCGGCCCTCGGCTTCCCTTACATCACGGGCCCGTCCGACCAGGTCGCCCCGGTCAACCACGCGCTTCCGGCCTGGGACATCGCGTGCGGCCTCTACCTGGCCGTCGGGCTGCTGGCGGCCGAGCGGCACCGCCTGCGCACGGGGGAGGGGCGGCGCATCCGCGTCGCGCTGCAGGACGTCGCCCTCGCCACGGCGGGGAACCTCGGCTACCTCGCCGAGGCGCAGCTCGGCGGGGTGCGCCCGCGGCTCGGCAACAGCCTGTACGGCGACTTCGGCCGCGACTTCGCCACCGCCGACGGCCGCGTCATGGTGGTCGCCCTCACCGCCCGCCACTGGCGCGACCTCGTGGACGCCACCGGGTTCGGCGAGGTGACCGCCGCACTGGAGCGCGCGCTCGGCGCCGACTTCCGCGGGGCCGGGGACCGGTACGCCTACCGCGAGACGCTCGCCGGCGTCCTCGCCCCCTGGTTCGCGTCCCGCACCTGCGCGGAGGTCGAGGACGCCCTGAAGGGCACGTCGGTCCTGTGGTCCCGCTACCGCGACTTCACGGAAGTGACCGCCGGCCTGGACGCCGAACCCCTCATGGCCGAACTGGAGCAGCCCGGCATCGGCGCGCACCTCGCCCCCGGCTCTCCGCTGCGCCTCGGCGAGACGTCCGTGCCGCCCGCCCCGGCCCCGGACCTCGGCCAGCACACCGGCGAGGTACTGCAGGACGTCCTGTCCCTCTCACCGGAGGAGGCGGACGCCCTCCGCGCCCGCCGCATCGCCGGAGAGGCCTGACCGGACTCCGCCAAGTTCGGCCCGTTCGCCGGTTGTTCGCCGTCCTATGAGATCGTTAGACAGGCGAACTAAGAGGAGGGGCACGGTGGCGGCGCGCGAGGGGCGGGGGCTGGTGCCCCTGCTGGCCTTCCTCGGCGTGATGGCGTACTCGCTGTCCATGGCCGTCGTGACGCCCGCCCTCCCGCAGATCCAGGAGGGACTGGACACGACGCCCACGGGCGCCGCGTGGGCGCTCACCGCGATGACCCTGTCCGCGGCCGTGGCCACGCCGGTGATCGGCCGCCTGGGGGACCTGTACGGCCCGCGCCGCGTCCTGCTCGCCGTCCTCGCGGTCGCCACGGTCGGGACGGTCGTCGCCGCCCTCGCCTGGACGGTGCCGGTCATGCTCGCCGGGCGCGCCCTGAGCGGCATCGGCAGCGGCGTCTTCCCGCTCGCCTACACGATCATCAGGGACGTCATCCCGCCCGCGCGGCGGGCCTCGGCCGTCGGGCTCATGTCGTCCATGCTGGGGCTCGGCGGGGCCGTCTCCTGGTGCATCGCCGGGCCGGTCATCGACCTGCTGGGATGGCGGTGGCTGCTCTGGGTCCCGGTGGCCGGCCTGGTGCCCGGACTGGTCCTCGCGTGGTGGATCGTTCCACAACCGAAGCGCCGGACGGGCGCCCGCGTCGACTGGTGGGGCGCCGTGCTGTTCGCGGCCTGGCTGGTGGCCGCGCTGACGGCCGTCGGCGAGGGCACGAACTGGGGCTGGACGTCCCCGGGCGTCCTCGGGCTGTTCGCCCTGTCGCTGGTGACCGCCTGCGCCTGGCTGTGGGTGGAGGGCCGCGTCCGCGAACCGCTGATCGACCTGAGGCTGATGCGGATACGCGGCGTCTGGACGGCGAACGCCGCGTCCCTGCTGGCGGGCTACTCGCTGATGGCGGGCGGGCTCCTGTTCCCCCTGCTCGTCCAGCTCCCGGAGGACACCGGCCACGGCTTCGGCGGGACGGCGACCCAGGCGGCGCTGCTGCAGCTGCCCGCGAGCATCGGCATGACCGCCGCCGGGCTGACGGCCGGCCTGCTCGACCGCCTGGTCGGGTCCCGCATGGTCCTGTTCGCCGGCGCCCTGATGACGGGGATCGGCTACGGCTACGTGGCGGTCCAGCACGACGCAATGTGGCAGCTCTACGCCGGCAGCGTGGCCCGCGGCATCGGCCTGGGCTTCGCCTACGCCGCCGTCGCGAACCTCGTCGTCGCCGCCGTCCCCGCGAGCGAGACGGGCGTGGCCACCGGCGTCAACACCCTCATCCGGACGGTCGGCGCCTCGCTCGGGCCGCAGATCAGCGCGGTCATCCTCGTGATGGTCCCCGGCGAGGGCGGCTACACCGCGGGCTTCGCGATGAGCGCCGCCGTCATGGTGGTGGTGATCCCCCTGGCCCTGCTCATCCCGCGCCGCGGACGCCACCGAGGGGGAGCCGTGCGGGCCCTCGAACCCGTGCGCATGCCGGGGGCGTCCCCGGCGGCGGGCAGGCGACGCTGACGGCCCCGAGACGCGAAACGGGGCCCGGCGCGGTGCCGGGCCCCGTCCGCGATGGAGAACGGGCGTATCAGAACGACTCGACGGCGCGGCGCGCCTCCGGGTCGAGGACGCCCCAGCCGATGAGCTCTTCGGTCAGCTCCGTCGGTGACTTGTCATAGATGACCGCGAGTGAACGCAGGTCTTCCTGGCGGATGGACAGGACCTTTCCGTTGTAGTCGCCCCGCTGGCTCTGGATCGTCGCGGCGTATCGGGCGAGAGGACCGGCCTTGTCCTTCGGAAGCTGCTGCAACCGCTCTAGATCGATCACGAGCTTGGGTGTAGGCCCGAGCGGGCTCGGCGCGGCTCCGCCGGGCAGCAACTCGGATACCGGCACGCCGTAGAAATCGGCGAGCTCGGCCAGCTTCTGAACGGTGACGGCGCGGTCGCCCCGCTCGTACGAACCCACGACGACGGCCTTCCAGCGGCCGCGTGACTTCTCCTCCACACCGTGCAGGGACAGGCCCTGCTGGGTGCGGATGGCGCGCAGGCGCGCGCCGAGAGCCTTAGCGTATTCAGACGGCATTGTGCGGCCCCCAGGCTCACTTTCGTCGTCGTCGGACCCCGGCGGTCGCCGGAGGGGGACAGATTTGGTGCGCTGTCGCGCCACAGGAGCCTGTCCCCAGGGATGGTTACGGACAGTGACGGTAAAACGGAGAAGGCCCTAGGTCAAGCTGATTGGAAAAAAGCGGTCGAATCCGCCGCAGACGATGCGGACGGTCCGGATCGTCCCCAGGCCGCGCGGGCGCAGGCCCGCACGGCCGCCCGCACGGCCGGGCGACGGCCCGGCGGCGGCCCGAATGTGACCCCTCTCACCTGCGAAGACGTGGAGCGGTCCGGGTGCCGGGGCGCTCCGGGCCTGCTGCTAACGTGTGCACGACAAGACGTCCTTTAAAGCCCGTCCAGTGAGGCGGGAAAGGAGGTTCCGGTGGTGAATGCTGCCTCCAGGCCGGAACGGCCTGCCGGGGCGCGCGTGGCGGACGGTGACCCTCGGCAGAAGGCCGTGCTGGAGGGACCGGACATCAGACGCGCGCTGACCCGGATCGCACACGAGATCCTCGAGCGCACCAAGGGCGGCCACGACGTCCTGCTGCTCGGCATCCAGACCCGCGGCGTGACGCTGGCCGAGCGGCTGGCGGGCGCGCTGCGCGAGGTCGAGGGGCGCCCGGTGCCCTGGGGCTCGCTCGACGTGACGATGTACCGCGACGACCTGCGGATGCGGCCCGCCCGCGCCCTCGGCCGCACCGAGCTGCCCGCCGAGGGGATCGACGACCGGGTCGTCGTCCTGGTGGACGACGTGCTGTTCTCCGGCCGGACGGTGCGCGCCGCGCTGGACGCCCTCAACGACCTCGGGCGGCCCCGCGCGGTCCAGCTGGCCGTGCTGGTCGACCGCGGGCACCGGGAGCTGCCGATCCGCGCCGACTACGTCGGCAAGAACCTGCCCACCTCGATGCGCGAGACCGTGAAGGTCCTGCTGGACGAGAACGACGGGCACGACGCGGTCCTGCTCGGGCCCGTCCCGCCCGGCCCGACGGGGGGCGCCGAATGAACCGCCATCTGATCTCCGCCGCCGACCTGAGCCGCGACGACGCGCTGCTCGTCCTCGACACCGCCGAGGAGCTCGCCCAGATCGCCGGACGCTCGATCAAGAAGCTCCCGACGCTGCGCGGCCGGACGGTCGTCAACCTCTTCTTCGAGGACTCCACCCGCACCCGCATCTCGTTCGAGGCGGCCGCCAAGCGGCTGTCGGCGGACGTCATCAACTTCTCCGCGAAGGGGTCGAGCGTCTCCAAGGGCGAGAGTCTGAAGGACACCGCCCTGACGCTGGAGGCGATGGGCGCGGACGGCGTCGTCATCCGGCACGGCGCCTCGGGCGCGCCGCACCGGCTGGCGGGCTGGGTGCAGGGCAGCGTGATCAACGCCGGCGACGGCACCCACGAGCACCCGACGCAGGCCCTGCTGGACGCGTTCACGATGCGCCGCCGCCTCGGCGAGTTGGACGGCCGCAGGGTCACGATCGTCGGCGACGTCCTGCACAGCCGGGTGGCACGATCCAACGTCCTGCTGCTCGACACCCTCGGCGCCGACGTCACCGTGGTGGCGCCGCCGACGCTGCTGCCGGTCGCGATCGACACCTGGCCGTGCTCGGTCTCCTACGACCTGGACGCCGTCCTCGCCAAGAGCGATGTCATCATGATGCTGCGCGTCCAGCAGGAGCGGATGAACGCCGCCTACTTCCCGACCGTCCGGGAGTACAGCCGCCGCTACGGCCTGACCGCCGAGCGCATGGCCGAGCTGCCGGAGCACGCCATCGTCATGCACCCCGGGCCGATGAACCGCGGCGTCGAGATCGCCGCCGAGGTCGCCGACTCGGTCCGCTCCACCATCGTCGACCAGGTCGCCAACGGCGTCAGCGCCCGCATGGCCGTCCTCTACCTCCTGCTCGGCGGCTCCGAGCCCGCCATCGGCCAGGAGGCCACCCAGTGAGCGAGCGGAGAGAAGCCGTGAAGTACATCATCAGGGGCGCGCGGATCCTCGGCGGGGAGGCCGCCGACGTCCTGGTGCGCGAGGGCGTGATCGCGGAGGTGGGGTCCGGGCTGGACGCCGCCGGGGCGCAGGTCGTCGACGCCGAGGGGCTCGTCGCGCTGCCCGGCCTGGTGGACCTGCACACGCACCTGCGCGAGCCGGGCCGCGAGGACGCCGAGACCGTCGAGTCCGGGACGAGGGCCGCCGCGATGGGCGGGTACACCGCGGTCCACGCGATGGCCAACACCGAGCCCGTCGCCGACACCGCGGGCGTGGTGGAGCAGGTGTGGCGCCTCGGGCGCGAGGCCGGGTACTGCGACGTCCAGCCCGTGGGGGCGGTCACGCGGGGCATCGCCGGCGAGCAGCTCGCGGAGCTGGGCGCGATGGCCGACTCCGCCGCCCGGGTCCGGGTGTTCTCCGACGACGGGCACTGCGTGTCGGACGCGGTCATCATGCGCCGGGCCCTGGAGTACGTGAAGGCGTTCGGCGGCGTCGTCGCCCAGCACGCGCAGGAGCCGCGCCTCACCGAGGGCGCGCAGATGAACGAGGGCGAGATGTCCGCCGCGCTCGGGCTGCGCGGCTGGCCCGCGGTCGCCGAGGAGGCGATCATCGCGCGGGACGTGCTGCTCGCCCAGCACGTCGGGTCGCGGCTGCACGTGTGCCACGTGTCCACGGCGGGCTCGGTGGAGATCCTCCGCTGGGCCAAGAGCAAGGGCTGCCCGGTGACCGCCGAGGTCACCCCGCACCACCTGCTGCTGAACGACGCCCGCGCCGGGACCTACGACCCGATCTTCAAGGTGAACCCGCCGCTGCGCACCGCCGACGACGTCACCGCCCTGCGGCACGCCCTCGCGGACGGGACGATCGACTGCGTCGCCACGGACCACGCCCCGCACCCCGTCGAGGCCAAGGAGACCGAGTGGGCGGTGGCGGCGATGGGCATGATCGGCTTGGAGACGGCGCTGCCGGTCGTCCAGGAGGCCATGGTCGAGACCGGGCTGCTCGACTGGGCCGGCGTCGCCGACCGCATGTCCGCGGCGCCCGCCCGCATCGGCCGCCTGTCCGGCCAGGGCCGCCCGCTGGAGACGGGGTCGCCCGCCAACATCACGCTGTACGACCCGTCGCCCCGCGGCACCGTCGACCCGACGGCGATGACGTCCAAGAGCCGCAACACCCCGTTCGCGGGGCTGGAACTGCCGGGACGGGTCGTCGCCACGTTCCTGCGCGGAAAGCCGACCGTCCTGGAAGGGAAACTGCAATGACCCGTGCTCTGCTCGTTCTGGAAGACGGCAGGGTGTTCCACGGGGCCGCGTACGGCGCCGAGGGCGAGACCTTCGGCGAGATGGTCTTCAACACCGGGATGACCGGTTACCAGGAGACGCTCACCGACCCTTCGTACGCCCGCCAGATCGTGGCCATGACGTCCCCCCACATAGGCAACACCGGCATCAACGGCGAGGACCCCGAGTCAGGGCGGATCCAGGTCGCCGGCTACGTCGTGCGTGAGCCCGCCCGTGTGGCGTCCAACTGGCGCGCCACCGGATCGCTGGGTTCAGCCCTGCGGGAGCAGGGCGTGGTGGGCATCGCCATCCCCGGCACGCGGGCGCTGACGCGGCATCTGCGCGACAGGGGCGCGATGCGCGCCGGAGTGTTCAGCGGGACGGCGGCCGAGCCGGGCGTGGAGGCGCTGCTGGAGCGTGTGCGGCAGAGCCCCTCGATGGAGGGCGCCGACCTCGCGAGGGACGTTTCGACCGCCGAACCGTACGTCGTCCCGGCCGAGGGCCGGAAGCGCTTCACGGTCGCGGCCGTCGACCTCGGCATCAAGGCCATGACGCCGCACCGGCTGGCCCTGCGCGGCTGCGAGGTGCACATCCTCCCGGCGGCCAGCACCACCGCGGAGATCCTCGCCCTCGAACCGGACGGCGTGTTCTTCTCCAACGGTCCCGGCGACCCCGCCGCCGCCGGCTACGCCGTGGACGCGCTGAAAGGCGTCCTGGACGCCGGGACCCCGTTCTTCGGCATCTGCTTCGGCAACCAGATATTCGGCCGTGCGCTGGGGCTGGGCACGTACAAGCTGCGGTTCGGCCACCGGGGCGTCAACCAGCCCGTCCAGGACCGCGCCAGCGGCAGGGTCCACATCTCGGCCCACAACCACGGGTTCGCGGTGGACGCCCCCAAGGACGGCCCGTTCGACACCCCCTACGGCCCCGCCGAAGTCACCCACGTCAATCTCAACGACGGCTGTGTGGAGGGGCTGAGACTCCTGGAGCGTCCGGCGTTCAGCGTGCAGTACCACCCGGAGGCGGCGGCCGGCCCGCACGACGCCTCGGGGCTCTTCGACCACTTCTGCGAGCTGATGGGAGGGTCGGAGTAATGCCGCGCAGGGACGACCTGAAGTCCGTCCTGGTCATCGGCTCCGGGCCGATCGTCATCGGCCAGGCGTGCGAGTTCGACTACTCCGGCACCCAGGCGTGCCGGGTGCTCAAGGCCGAGGGCCTGCGGGTGACGCTGGTCAACAGCAACCCGGCCACGATCATGACCGACCCCGAGTTCGCCGACGCGACCTACGTCGAGCCGATCACCCCCGAGGTCGTCGAGAAGATCATCGCGAAGGAGCGCCCGGACGCGCTGCTGCCCACGCTCGGCGGCCAGACGGCCCTGAACACCGCCATCGCGCTCTACGAGGGCGGCGTCCTCGCCAAGTACGGGGTCGAGCTGATCGGCGCCGACGTGGCGGCGATCCAGGCGGGGGAGAACCGGGAGAAGTTCAAGGACGTCGTCGCCAAGGTCGCGCGGGAGCGGGGCCTGAACGCCGAGTCCGCCCGGTCGCGCATCTGCCACTCGATGGAGGACTGCCTCGCCGCGGCGGGCGAGCTGGGGTACCCGCTCGTCGTGCGGCCCTCGTTCACGATGGGCGGCGCCGGCTCGGGGTTCGCCCACGACGAGGACGACCTGCGCCGCATCGCCGGCACCGGCCTGGACGCGTCGCCGACCACCGAGGTGCTCCTGGAGGAGTCGATCCTCGGCTGGAAGGAGTACGAGCTGGAGGTCATGCGCGACCGCCGCGACAACGTGGTGATCGTGTGCTCGATCGAGAACCTCGACCCGATGGGCGTGCACACCGGCGACTCGATCACGGTCGCGCCCGCGATGACGCTGACCGACCGCGAGTACCAGAACATGCGGGACGTCGCGATCGCCGTGATCCGCGAGGTCGGCGTCGACACCGGCGGCTGCAACATCCAGTTCGCCGTGCACCCCGGCACCGGCCGGATGATCGTCATCGAGATGAACCCGCGGGTGTCGCGGTCGTCGGCGCTGGCGTCCAAGGCCACCGGCTTCCCGATCGCCAAGATCGCGGCGAAGCTGGCGATCGGCTACACGCTGGACGAGATCCCGAACGACATCACCCGGGAGACGCCCGCGTCGTTCGAGCCCACGCTCGACTACGTCGTGGTGAAGGTGCCCCGGTTCGCGTTCGAGAAGTTCCCCGGCGCGGACGGCACCCTCACCACGCACATGAAGTCCGTGGGCGAGGCCATGGCCATCGGCCGCTGCTTCACCGAGGCCCTGCAGAAGGCCATGCGGTCGCTGGAGCAGAAGGGCTCGTCGTTCGGCTGGGCGGGCGAACCGGACGCAGCCGCGCTGGTCGAGTCGGCCCGGCGCCCCCACGACGGACGCCTCAAGGACGTCCAGCGGGCGCTCTGGGCGGGCGCGAGCATCGAGGAGCTCTACGAGGCGACCGGCATCGACCCCTGGTTCCTCGACCAGATCGCGGCCGTCAACGAGATCGCCGAGGAGATCCGCACCGCCGACGACGCGCTCACCAGGGAGAAGCTGCTGCGCGCCAAGCGGCACGGGTTCTCCGACGCGCAGATCGGCGAGCTGCGGAACCTCTCCGAGGACGTCGTCAGGGAACTGCGCCACGCCCTCGGCGTCCGCCCCGTCTACCTCACCGTGGACACCTGCGCCGCCGAGTTCGAGGCGCAGACCCCCTACCTCTACTCGGCCTACGACGAGGAGACCGAAGTACCGCCGGGCACTAAGCCCAAGGTGCTCATCCTCGGCAGCGGCCCCAACCGCATCGGCCAGGGCGTCGAGTTCGACTACTCCTGCGTCCACGCGTCGTTCACGCTGGCCGACGCGGGCTACGAGACCGTGATGGTCAACTGCAACCCCGAGACGGTCTCCACCGACTACGACACCTCCGACCGGCTCTACTTCGAGCCCCTCACCCTGGAGGACGTCCTAGAGGTCGTCTACGCCGAGCAGCAGACCGGTGAGGTCGCGGGCGTCATCGTCCAGCTCGGCGGGCAGACGCCCCTGGGGCTCGCCCAGAAGCTCAAGGACGCCGGTGTCCCCATCGTGGGCACCTCGCCCGAGAGCATCCACCTCGCGGAAGAGCGCGGCGCGTTCGGGCGCGTCCTGCACAGGGCGGGGCTGCTCGCGCCCAAGCACGGGACGGCCACGTCCTACCGGGAGGCCCTCGAAATCGCCGGCGAGATCGGCTACCCCGTTCTCGTGCGTCCCTCGTACGTCCTCGGCGGGCGCGGCATGGAGATCGTGTACGACGACGCCACGCTGGAGTCGTACATGGCCCGCGCCACCGAAGCGAGCCCGGAGCACCCCGTCCTGGTCGACCGCTTCCTGGACGAGGCCATCGAGATCGACGTGGACGCCCTGTTCGACGGCGAGGAGCTCTACCTCGGCGGCGTCATGGAGCACATCGAGGAGGCCGGCATCCACTCCGGCGACTCGGCCTGCGCGCTGCCGCCCATCACGCTCGGGCACGACGACATCCGCCGCATCCGCGAGTCGACGGAGGCGCTCGCACGCGGCATCGGGGTGCGCGGGCTCATGAACGTGCAGTACGCGCTGTCAGCGGGCGTCCTGTACGTCCTGGAGGCCAACCCGCGCGCCTCCCGCACCGTCCCCTTCGTGTCCAAGGCGACGGCCGTGCCGCTCGCCAAGGCCGCCGCCCGCGTGATGATGGGCGAGACCATCGCCGGGCTGCGCGCCGAGGGGATGCTCCCGGCGGCCGGCGACGGCGGGTCCCTGCCGCTGGACGCGCCGATCGCGGTGAAGGAGGCCGTGCTGCCGTTCGACCGGTTCCGCAACGAGCGCGGGCAGGGCGTCGACACCGTCCTCGGCCCCGAGATGCGGTCGACCGGCGAGGTCATGGGCATCGACGAGGTGTTCGGCACCGCCTTCGCCAAGTCGCAGCAGGCCGCCTACGGCTCGCTGCCGACCAAGGGCCGCGCTTTCGTCTCGGTGGCGAACCGCGACAAACGGCACATGGTGTTCCCCGTCAAGCGCCTCGCTGACCTGGGCTTTGAGATTCTTGCCACGGAGGGGACCGCCGAGGTCCTGCGCCGCAACGGCGTGCGTGCCAAGATCGTGCGCAAGCACAGCGAGGGTCCGGGACCGTCCGGCGAGCCCACGATCGTGCGGCGCGTCCTGGACGGCGAGGTCGACCTCATCGTCAACACTCCCTTCGGCAGCCCCGGCCAGTCCGGGCCGCGGCTCGACGGTTACGAGATCCGCACCGCGGCGGTGCTGCGGGGCGTACCGTGCGTGACGACCGTGCAGGGGCTCGCGGCGGCCGTGCAGGGCATCGAGGCCGTCGCGGAAGGCCAGGTCGGCGTCCGCTCCCTCCAGGAGCACGCCGAGCGGCTCGGCGGGTCCCGTGGGCGCGTCGGCGGGCCGTCCCCGGACGGTGACGGCAGTATGGCCTCCGGGTGACAGAAGCCGGGACGGGCGGGGCCGGGCGGGACGTGCCGCGCCCCGCCGGCGCACGCGACGAGGAGAGGGAGACGGGTGTCCGACACACCGGTGCAGACGTCGGGGACGGTTCTGACGGTCCGCCAGGTGCAGGACTACCACGCGCTGACGCTGGTGGCCCCGGCCATCGCCGAGCGGTTCCGGCCCGGCCAGTTCCTGGCGCTCGCCGTCGGCGGCGAGCACACGTCCCGGCTGGTCCGCCGCTGCTTCGGGGTGCACGAGGTCAAGTCCGACTACGGCGGCACCGTCGAGTTGGTGTTCGCCGACACCGAGCCCGGCACCGCCTGGCTCGCCGGGCGCCGCTCCCGCGACCAGATCGACCTCGTCGGGCCGCTCGGCCGCCCGTTCCGGCTGCCCCGCGACCCGGTGAGCTGCCTGCTCGTCGGCGGCGGGCCCGGCGCCGCCGCCGTGTTCGCCCTCGCCGACGCGCTGCTGCGCCGCGGCTGCCAGGTGCACTTCGTGCTCGGCGGGCCGTCCGCCCGGCAGGTGTTCGGCTCCCGCATGGCGCAGCGCATCGGCGACAGCTCCACCGTCGCCACCGAGGACGGGTCGATGGGGGAGACCGGCACCGTCCGCGACGTCCTGCCGCGCGTCATCGAGGAGACCGGCGCCGACGTCGTCTACGGCTGCGGCCCCACGGACCTGCTCCGCTCGGTCACCCAGGTCGCGGGCGACTTCGGCCTGCCCTCCCAGGTGTCGGTCGAGGAGTTCCTCCAGCGGACGGGCGCCTGCGGCATCGGCGTCTGCATGACCTGCATGCTGCCCGTGCACGGCGACGACGGCGTGACCCGCATGGTCCGCGCCTGCGCGGACGGGCCCGTCCTGCGCGGCGACCGCGTCCGGTGGGGCGACCTCGGAACCATCCCGTTCGACGCGCTCGGCGCGCCGCGCGTCCTGAGCGTCTCCGAAAGGGGTCCTCGATGAGCGACCGGGTCAGGACCTCACTCGGGCCCCTGGAGCTGCCCAACCCCGTCATGACGGCCTCCGGGTGCGGTGGGACGGGACGGGAGCTCGCCCAGTTCTTCGACCTCACCCGCCTGGGCGCCTTCGTCACCACGTCTGTAATGGCCCAAGCGCGCGCGGGACGTCCCACACCACGGGTCACCGAGACGCCCAGCGGCCTCCTCACCGCGATGGGCCTCCCCGGGCCCGGCATCGAGACGTTCCTGGAACGTGACCTCCCCTGGCTCATGGAGCAGGACGTCCCCACGGTCGTCTCCGTCGCCGGCAACAGCGTCGAGGAGTACGCCGACCTCGGCCGCCGCCTCCGCAACGTCCCGGGCGTCGCCGCCATCGAGGTCAACGTCGCCTGCCCGAACGCCGAGGACCGCGGCCGCGTGTTCGCCTGGCACCCGGCCGCCGCCGCGTCCGTCGTCCGGGCCGTCCGCGACCACGCCCGGCCCGGCACGCCCGTCTTCGCCAAGCTCGCCCCCGACGTCACCGACATCGTCACCATAGCGCTGGCCTGCGTCGACGCGGGCGCCGACGGCCTCACCCTCATCAACACCATGGAGGGCATGGCGATCGACCCGAAGACGCTGCGGCCCGCCCTCACCGGCGTGTCGGGCGGCCTGTCCGGGCCGGCCGTCCGCCCGATCGCGGTCCGCTGCGTCTACCAGGTGCACGCGGCGCTGCCGAGCACGCCCATCATCGGCGTCGGCGGCATCACCACCGGCCTGGACGCGCTGGAGTTCATCCTGGCCGGAGCCTCCGCCGTCGCCGTCGGCACCGCCGTCTTCCACGACCCCTCCGCCGGGCCCCGCGTCCTGCGCGAGCTGGAGGACGCCCTCGCGGCCCGCCGCATCGGGCGCCTCGCCGACGCCGTCGGACTCGCGCACAAGCCCGCCGGGTACGTCCCGCCCCAGGTGCGCCCGCAAGAGCCCGAGAAGGAGAAGCTGTGACCGCCCCCATCGCCGTCGCGCTCGACGCGCCCGACCTGGAGACGGCCGCCCGCTGGGCCACCCTGGTCACGCCGCACGTCTCCACCGTCAAGGTGGGCCTGGAGCTCTACCTGCGCTACGGGCCGGACGTCGTCGCCAGCGTCCGGGGCGCCAGCCGCGTCCAGGTCTTCCTGGACCTCAAGCTGCACGACATCCCCGCGACGGTCCGCGGCGCCGCCCGCGCCGTCGCCCGCCTCAAGCCGTCCTACCTGACCGTGCACGCCGCGGGCGGCCCCGCGATGATCCGCGCGGCCGTCGAGGCGGCCCCCGCCACGAAGATCGCCGCGGTGACCGTGCTGACGTCCCTCGGCGATGCCGACCTCACCGCCCTCGGCCTCGCGGGCCCCGCCCCGGACGCCGTCCGCCGGCTGGCCGTCCTCGCCGTCGAGGCGGGCGCCCAGGCGCTCGTCTGCTCCCCGCAGGAGGCCGCGGCCGTCCGCGCGGAGGTCGGCCCCGGCATCACGCTCATCACGCCGGGCGTCCGCCCCGAGGGCTCCGCCAACCAGGACCAGGCCCGCGTCGCCACCCCGGAGGACGCCCTGGCCGCCGGGGCGGACCTCCTGGTCATCGGCCGTCCCATCACCGCCGCGCCCGATCCCGGCGCCGCCGCGGCCGCCATAGCAGCCGCCCTCCGCAGGACGTCCGCCGGCGCACCGTGAGCGCGCGGGCCCGCGCCGGCGGCCCCGGTGCGCGGAGCCCGGCCGCCGCGCATCCGGAGGGCCTCCCCGGTGGACAAGTGACGGGTTCTGCTTTCTGAGCAGGTTTTGCTAAGGGGTTCTAGGACGTGCGGTATCGCACTTTGTGGTTTTACTCGCATGCGATTACGGAGACGGACTCCTCCGCATTGCGATACGTACCGAACGACGAACTCGTTCACGCGGGGCGACGATTCATGCCGGGGAACGTCCCCGGCGGATCGCCGGCGGTTCCGCGTCCATGTGCGATGCCCTGGCGGCGGGCGGGGAGCTGGAGCGGTGGCGGTGCCCTCCGGTGGCTGGCGCGATCTCGGCGGTCGGGGTGTTGTCGAGGATGACAGTAACCCTCCCGGCGCGACGTGCGGAACGGCGCGGCGTGACGAGTGTCACTCGGTCGGGATCATTTGTGGGGGACCTCACAGGCCCCGTCCGCGGGGCCCTGCGGAGGGTCCGCGGGGCGCCGGACGGCACCGCGGCGGGGGCGCGAACCCCGCCCGCAAACCGGTACCGAGTGCCGCATATGGGGTCAGAAAGGGGGGATTTTCACGATCAAGCGAAAGTCCCAGCAAGGCGCCGGGATGGGCGGCCGAGGGGCCCCGATTGGGTACACTCTGTATTCAGGACACTCCAAGGAGTGATTTTCATGAATTTGTGGCGGGCTAAACGGCACTTCACGTTGCCTAAAGGGCGGTGAACTCGCTAGTTTCCCAACCCGTCCGACTCCGTCGAGTGGAAACCTGAGGTGACCCGGCGTGGCTCTTCCGCCCCTAACCCCCGAACAGCGCGCCGCAGCCCTGGAGAAGGCTGCCAAGGCTCGCAAGGAGCGGGCCGAGGTTAAGAACAAGCTGAAGCACGGGGGAACCTCGCTCGCCGAGGTTCTCAAAGAGGGTCAGTCCGACGACGTCATCGGAAAGATGAAGGTCTCGGCGCTCCTCGAATCGCTGCCCGGTGTGGGCAAGGTCCGTGCGAAGCAGATCATGGAGCGCCTGGGCATCGCCGAGTCCCGCCGTGTGCGGGGCCTCGGCGCCAACCAGCGCGCATCCCTGGAGCGTGAGTTCGGCGGAAGTGCGAACCGCTGACGCGCGACTCACGGGCGGGCGCTGCGGCCAGGCCGCCGCGGCCGGCCCGGGGCGACCCGGGACCGGCACCATCCCGCCCGGCTCCGGCGCACGCGCCGAACGCCTCCCATCACCGGCCGCCCCTCGCGGGGCGCACGTCCCCGGACGGGCCGGATGAGAATGTTCGACGCAGTGCCGGAAGGCTCCGAAACGCCTGGCCCGCTCTCGCGGCGCCTGACGGTCCTCTCCGGGCCGTCGGGCGTCGGCAAGAGCACGGTCGTCGCCGAGATCCGGCGAGCGCACCCCCGGGTGTGGCTGTCGGTCTCGGTGACCACCCGGCCGCCCCGGCCGGGTGAGACCCACGGTGTGCAGTACTTCTTCGTCGACGACGCCGGTTTCGACCGGCTCGTCGACGAAGGGGAGCTCCTCGAATGGGCCGAGTTCGCGGGCAACCGCTACGGGACCCCGCGGCGGCCCGTCGAGGAGCGCCTGGACCGCGGCGAGCCGGTCCTCCTGGAGATCGACCTCCAGGGCGCCCGGCAGGTGCGCCGCACCATGCCCGAGGCGCTGCTGGTGTTCCTCGCGCCGCCCAGCTGGGAGGAGCTCGTCCGGCGGCTGACCGGCCGCGGCACCGAGCCCCCCGAGGTCGTCGAGCGCCGCCTCGCGGCCGCCCGCGTCGAGCTCGCCGCCGAGAAGGAGTTCGACGTCACGCTCGTCAACACGTCCGTCCAGGACGTGTGCGATGAGCTGCTAGCCTTGATGGCTGTTCACTAGTGCGTCCGCCGCGTCCGGCGGGCGCGGAACGCAACACCGGAGCGAGACCTAGGGAAGGCCACCGAGTGGCAGCCAGCAATGAGGGCATCACCAACCCGTCGATCGACGAGCTCCTCGAAGTCGTCGACACCAAGTACGGCCTCGTGAGCATCGCGGCCAAGCGCGCCCGGCAGATCAACGCCTACTACGCCCAGCTGGGCGAGGGCCTGCTGGAGTACGTCGGCCCGCTCGTCGAGACGCAGGTCCAGGAGAAGCCCCTGTCGATCGCCCTCCGCGAGACGCGCGAGGGCCTCCTGAACGCCGAGCCCATCGAGGGCTGAGAGCGCCCCGGGAGAGCGCCCCGCCGGGGCGACCCCGGCGGGAACCCGTCCGGTGCCTGATGGCACAGTGGGCGGCATGACCTCCCCCAAGCCGCGCGTCGTGCTCGGAGTGAGCGCCGGCATCGCCGCGTACAAGGTGTGCGAACTGCTCCGGAGGCTCACCGAGTCGGGCCACGACGTCACCGTCGTCCCGACCGAGGACGCGCTCCGCTTCGTCGGCGAACCCACGTGGGCCGCCCTGTCGGGGAAACCGGTCTCGACGGGGGTGTGGGACGGCGTCGCCGACGTCCCGCACGTCCGGCTCGGGCAGCAGGCCGACCTGGTCTTCGTCGCCCCCGCCACCGCCGACCTGCTGGCGCGGGCCGCCGGCGGCCTGGCGGACGACCTGCTCACCAACACCCTGCTCACCGCCCGCTGCCCGGTCGTCTTCGCGCCCGCGATGCACACCGAGATGTGGGAGCATCCCGCGACGCAGGCGAACGTGGCGACGCTGCGGAGCCGCGGCGCCGTCGTCGTCGAACCGGCGTCGGGGCGCCTCACCGGCAAGGACACCGGCCCCGGCCGGCTGCCCGAGCCCGCTGAGCTGTTCGAGGTCGCCCGGCACGTGCTGGCGCGCGGCGCGGACGGCCGCGACCTCGCCGGGCGGCACGTCGTCGTCTCGGCCGGCGGCACCCGCGAGGCCCTCGACCCCGTCCGCTTCCTCGGGAACCGCTCGTCGGGCCTGCAGGGCTACGCGCTCGCCCGCACGGCCGTGGCCCGCGGCGCCCGCGTGACGCTCGTCTCCGCCAACGTGGCCCTGCCCGACCCGGCCGGGGCCGAGATCGTGCCCGTCGGGTCGGCCGAGGACATGCGCGAGGCCGTCCTGAAGGCCGCCGGCGCCGCCGACGCGGTCGTCATGGCCGCCGCCGTCGCCGACTTCCGCCCGGCCGGCTACCAGGACTCCAAGATCAAGAAGACCGAGGGGAGCGAGCCGGAGCCGATCCGGCTGGCCAAGAACCCCGACGTCCTGGCCGAGCTCGGCGAGAGGCGCCGCCCTGGGCAGGTGATCGTGGGCTTCGCCGCCGAGACCGACGACGTCCTGGAGAACGGCCGCGCCAAGCTCGCCCGCAAGCGCTGCGACCTGCTCGTCGTCAACCAGGTCGGGGAGGGGCTCACCTTCGGGCGGCCGGACAACGCCGCGGTGATCCTCGGGGCGGACGGCTCGCAGACCGAGGTGCCGCGCGGCGCCAAGGAGGCGCTGGCCGAGGTGGTCTGGGACCAGGTCGCCGCACGCCTCGTCCCGCCGCCGGCCGGCTGACGCCGCCCACGCCCGGCGGCCCGCGGCCGGCGCGCCGCCGGCCGGTGCGGCGGAGCCCCCCGGCGTCTCCCGGCGATCGCGGCGGCGTTCGGCGTTCCCGCTAGACTCCGCAATGACACCCGTGGGAAACCCGGCGGGGGGCGGGGTCCCCTGCCGAACTCGACAAGACATCCGTCCCTGCGACGACAGTCAGCAGCCGCTGCAAGGAGTTCACGTACGTGCCTCGCCGCCTGTTCACCTCCGAGTCCGTCACCGAAGGACACCCGGACAAGATCGCGGACCAGATCAGCGACGCGATCCTCGACTCGATGCTCAAGGACGACCCGAAGAGCCGGGTCGCCGTCGAAACGATGATCACGACCGGGCAGGTCCACGTCGCCGGTGAGGTCACCACCGAGACCTACGTCGACATCCCGGGCGTGATCCGCGAGAAGATCCTGGAGATCGGCTACGACTCGTCCAAGAAGGGCTTCGACGGCCACTCCTGCGGTGTGTCGGTGTCCATCGGCGCCCAGTCGCCCGACATCGCGCAGGGCGTCGACGACGCCTACGAGGCCCGCGAGGGCGAGGGCGTCGACGAGCTGGACCGGCAGGGCGCCGGCGACCAGGGGCTGATGTTCGGCTACGCCACCAACGAGTCGCCCGACCTCATGCCGCTGCCGATCACGCTCGCGCACCGGCTCGCGCACCGGCTGTCCGCCGTCCGCAAGAGCGGCGACGTCCCCTACCTGCGCCCCGACGGCAAGACCCAGGTCACCATCGAGTACGACGGCGACCGCGGCGTCCGCCTCGACACCGTCGTCGTGTCCAGCCAGCACGCCCCCGACATCGACCTGAAGGAACTGCTGACCCCGGACATCAAGGAGCACGTCGTCGACCCGGTGCTCGCCGGGTTCGAGCTCGACACCGAGGGCTACCGGCTGCTGGTCAACCCGACCGGCCGCTTCGAGATCGGCGGCCCGATGGGCGACGCCGGGCTCACCGGCCGCAAGATCATCGTGGACACCTACGGCGGCATGGCGCGGCACGGCGGCGGCGCGTTCTCCGGGAAGGACCCGTCCAAGGTCGACCGGTCCGCCGCGTACGCGATGCGCTGGGTCGCCAAGAACATCGTCGCCGCGCAGCTCGCCGACCGCGCCGAGGTCCAGGTCGCCTACGCGATCGGCAAGGCCCACCCGGTCGGGGTGTTCGTGGAGACCTTCGGCACCGAGAAGGTCGCCCCCGAGAAGATCGAGAAGGCGATCTCCGAGGTCTTCGACCTGCGCCCGGCCGCGATCGTCCGCGACCTCGACCTGCTCCGCCCGATCTACCAGCAGACCGCCGCGTACGGCCACTTCGGCCGCAGCGAGCCCGACTTCTCCTGGGAGTCGACGGACCGCGCCAAGGACCTGGCCTCCGCCGCCGGCCTGTAGCCGACCGTCCGGACCGTGGTCCGGCAAACGGGAAGAGCCCCGGGGGACGCCGCCCGGGGCTCTTCTTCGTACGTGCGGTGTTTCGTTCGGCGTGGAGGTCGGCCGCGTCCGCTCAGGGGGCGCAGTGGGTGCCGCGCTGGAGACCGTAGCGGGCGCCGATGGCGTAGCGGCCGGGCGCGTCCGCCTTCAGCCGGATGAACTCGCCCTCGCGCGCCAGGCACGCGTCCCCGCCCGTCACCCTCAGCCAGGGCGACCAGTACGCGCGCACCAGGACGGAGCCGCTGGACGGCATGTCCACGACGAGTTCGCCCGCGTCGAGCTTGTGGATGGACGCCGGGCGGTCGACAAGGGGCGTCGCCCGCAGGACGCGGTACAGCCGCCAGTGCTCGTCGTGCCAGATCTCCGTCAGGTACGGCTGGCCCTTGGCGACGAGCGCGGCCTCCTCCTGCGCCGCCCAGTCGTTCTCCTGCTCGGGCAGGACGACGTACTGCACCGCCCACTTGTGCAGCCAGTCGCGGTAGGAGTCGGACGTCAGCGCGCCGTCCTCGTAGAACAGGCCGTGGCGTTCGGCGTCGACCTGGCGGTTCCAGCCGCGCGCGAGGGTGAAGTGGCGGCTCAGCCCCGCCGCCTCCCAGTGGGAGCGCAGCGGGACGACCTCGATGCGCCCCTTGCCGGCGCCGAGGTTCGTCAGCTCGGTGACGAGGCCGCTGGCGTGCGCGGCGGCCTCGTCGGCGGGTTCGGTGTGGATGAGGTCGTCGACGGGCTTCACGACCTGCCAGGACGCGGTGACGATGAAGGCCAGGGACAGCACGGCGATCCGCAGGCGGCCGTGCGCGCGCGCGACGGCCGACAGCAGGAACATCCCGCCGAACAGCAGCGAGAGCCGCTCGACGTTGCTGCCGACCGGGGACGGGATCAGCCACGTCAGGACGATCCCGGCCAGGTACACGGCGGCGCCGACCCGGACGAGGGTCCAGTTCTTCGGCGCGCACGTCAGCACGGCGATCACGCCGGTGACGGCGGGCAGGACGATGGCGGTGAACGAGATGGGCTGGATGCCGTCGAAGGGGAACAGCAGGCTCGTCGTGCCGACGACGAGGGGCAGGCCCACGGCGAGGCAGACCCCGGCGCGGCGGCGCCCGGTCAGGAACAGCGCGGCGGCCAGCACGAGGAGGAACAGGCCCGCGACCGGGCTCGCCAGCGACGCGAGGAGGCTCAGGACGACCATCCCCGCCGCGCGCAGGGCGGGGGTGCCGCGGCGGGTGAACGCCGCGAGCGTCGCCAGGAGCGCGAACATGAGGCCCAGCCCGAACGTGGTCCGGCCGGACGCGGCGTTGCACGCCAGCGCGAACGCGACCCAGAGGGAGGCGGGCAGCGCCACGGGCGCCTTGAACCGCCGCAGGAGGTGCGCGGTGAGCGCCGCCGAGACCGTGCCGGTCACCACGGCGACCGTGCGGATGCCGAACAGCGCCATGAGGTGCGGGGACAGGACGCTGTAGGAGGCCGGGTGCATGCCGCCGTACCAGGCGAAGCTGTACGCGGCGTCTGGGTGCTGCCAGACGAAGTCCGTCCACGCGGCCTGCGCCGCGAGGTCACCGCCTTCCGTCGCCAGGTACAGCGCCCACACCAGGTGGAGGACGGCCGAGGCGAACGTGGCCGCCACCACGGGGTGACGCGGGTTCGCCCACTTTCTCCAGGGCGCAGGGGACGCGGAGCGGCGCGACGCGCTTCGCAGGGCAGGAGCGTCCGCCCGCTCTCGGGTATGCGGTGTTGTCATCGCCTGCTTGTCATCGCCTGCACGGGCTCGTCGGGCGGCTGGGACTCGGGAGGCATCGGGCGGTTGACCGGCGCGACCGGTGGATGCGCACCCCGTTCGAACGGATCAACCCTAGCGTGCGCGATCGGCTGTCGGGCTGATCTGGTAGGACGGGGTCGTGACGAAGGACGGCGGGGGGACGGACCTCATCCCGGGGCTGGGCGATCTGCCGGAGCGGCCCGCGGACGGGCCGGGCAAGTCCGCTAAGCCGGGCAAGAACGGCAAGCCGGGGAAGGCCGCGAAGAAGGGTGCGCGGCGGCCCGCCGAGGACCTCCCCGTCGCGCGGATAGCGGTCGACATGTCCCTGCCCCACCTGGACAGGCCCTTCGACTACCTGGTTCCCGCCGAGCTGGACGCAAGGGCCGTGCCCGGATGCCGCGTGCGGGTGCGTTTCGCCGGGCAGCTCGTCGACGGTTTCCTGCTGGAGCGGGTCGCCGAGAGCGGCCATGACGGGAAGCTCCTGTACCTGGAGCGGGTCACGTCGTCCGAGGCCGTCCTCACCCCGGAGGTGGCGGCGCTGGTGCGGGAGGTGGCCGACCGGTACGCGGGGACGTTCGCGGACGTGCTCCGGCTCGCCGTCCCACCGCGGCACGCCCGTGTAGAAGCGGAGCCTGTGGCCGCGCCCGGTGACGACGACGAACCGCCCGATGCCAGTGCCGAAGGTGACGGCGCCGGAGTGGACGTCGGCGTATGGCGTGACTACCCGGCGGGGGCCTCGTTCCTGAGCGCTCTGGCCGATGGCAGGGCGCCCCGTGCGGTGTGGACGGCCCTGCCCGGGCCCGACTGGACGGGCGCCATAGCGCGCGCAGTCGCCGTGGCCCTGCGGAGTGGACGCGGCGCCCTGGTCGTCGTGGCCGATGGCCGCGATGTGGCGCGGATGGACGCCGCGCTGGAGGCGGAGCTGGGGGAGGGCCTGCACGTCGCGCTGACGGCGGAGCTCGGCCCGGCGGAGCGCTACCGGAGGTGGCTGGCCGTCCTGCGCGGCTCCGCGCGGGCGGTGGTGGGCACGCGCGCCGCCATGTTCGCCCCCGTCGCCGAGCTCGGCCTGGTCGTGCTGTGGGACGACGGGGACGACGTCCACGCCGAGCCGCACGCGCCGTACCCGCATCCGCGCGAGGTCCTCGCCCTGCGCGCCCACAGGGTGGGCGCGGCGGCGCTGATCGGCGGGTACACGCGGACCACCGACGCCACCCAGCTCGTCGAGACCGGCTGGGCGCACGCGCTCGCGGCGGACCGGCAGCGCGTCCGGACGGCGATGCCCCGCGTCCGCTACGTCGGCGAGGACGCCCAGCTCGCCAGGGACGCCGCCGCGCGTACCGCCCGCCTGCCGAACGTCGCGTTCGAAGCGGCGCGGCAGGCGTTGCAGGACGGGCCCGTCCTGGTGCAGGTGCCGAGGCGCGGATACGTGCCGGGCATCGCGTGCGGGCGCTGCCGTACCCCGGCCCAGTGCGCGGCCTGCCAGGGGCCGCTGTCGCTGCCGTCGTCCCATGCCGCTCCGCACTGCCGGTGGTGCGGGCGCATCGCGGGCGACTGGCACTGCCCCGAGTGCGGCTTCTTCCAGGTGCGTGCCGTGGTGGTGGGCGCCAAACGCACGGCGGAGGAGCTGGGCAGGGCGTTCCCCGGCGTGCCGGTGCGCACCTCCGGCCGGGACGCCATCCTCGAACGGGTCGGCCCCGAACGGGCTCTAGTGGTGGCCACGCCCGGGGCGGAACCGCCCGCCGAGGACGGCTACCGGGCCGCGCTGCTGCTGGACGGCTGGGTGCTGCTCGGGCGGCCGGACCTGCGCGCAGGCGAGGAGACGCTGCGGCGCTGGATGAACGCGGCGGCGCTCGTGCGCCCGCAGGGGCCGGTCGTGGTGGCCGCGGAAGGGACCCTGCCCGCCGTCCAGGCCCTCGTCCGGTGGGACCCGGTCACCTACGCGGAGCGCGAGCTGGCCGAGCGCAGGGAGGTCGGTTTCCCGCCCGCGGCGCGGATGGCCTCCCTGACCGGGACGCCCGCGGCCATCCGGGACCTCCTGGCCGACGCCCGGATGCCCGACGGCGCGGAGGTGCTCGGGCCCGTCCCCGTCCCGCCGGCTCCCGGCCCGCAGGCGGGAACCGACGCCCAGGACAGGGAGCGCGCACTGATCCGCGTGCCCCGTGCCGCAGGGCACGCGCTGGCGCGCGCGCTGAAGGAAGCCCAGGGCGTGCGCAGCGCGCGCAAGGCCACGGAGACCGTACGAGTCCAGATCGACCCCCTGGAGTTGATCTGACCAATAGGGTTCTCGCGTGGCCGACAACTGGGTGGAGACCACCGTGGGCGACCTGCGGCGGTGGGCGGACGAACACGGCGAGGCGCTGGACGAGCCGGGAGCTCGGATCCTGCTTGACCTCGCGCAGAAGGAGATGGGCCTGCCCGGCCCGGATGCGCTCACTCCGGAGCATCTGCGCGAGCTCCTGCTGAAGGTGTTCCCCGAGTCCGTGGTCGCCGGGCGCGAGGACGTCCCCACGATCCTGGACGTCCTCCGCCGGATCGCCGCGTACCTGCGCGACACGAAGGCCGTGACGCCTGACGCCGCCGCCGGTCTGGAGGCCGAGATCGACCGGATCGGACCCGAGTTCGAGGAGCTCGTCGCCTCGGTGGACACCGAGGAGCGGCAGGCCGCCGCGGAGGTCATCGGCGGGCTGATGCAGGCCGACGGGGTCTCCCTGGACGACCAGGAGGCGGTCGAGGCGTGGATCAGCGACTTCGAGGCGCTGCCCGACCACGAGCGCTACGCCCGCACCGAGGGCTACCTGCGCCAGGTCGAGGAGCTGGTCGTCCCGCCGGTGCACCTCGCCCCGCAGGCGGAGCTGGCGGACGCCGTGCGCCGGTCCCGCCTGACCCGGCTCACCCTCGCCCTGGCCGACTGGACGGGCGAGCGTGACCTCACCGAGCACGACACGCTCACCGAGGCCGACGCCGAGGCCGCCGGTGCCGCGCTCGGCCTGGACACCCCGCGGCGGCACGGCCAGATGGAGGACTCGGGGGAGCTGGAGCGGTTCTGGTGGGCCGCCGTCGAGGCGGAGGTGATCACGGCCGACGACGGTACGGCCGGCCCAGGCCCCGCCCTGGACGGCCTCCGTTCCACCGATGACACGACGCTGCTCGGCGCCTGGCTGCCGCTGTTCGACGCTCTGGCGGTGCCCGGCCACGACTATGCGGACGGCCTGGACGCGGTGGAACTCGTCCAGAACGAGATGACCGGCGTCCTCATCCACCTGTACGAGCAGGAAGAGCCGACGGAGCCCGCGACCCTTCTCGGGGCGTTGCTCGGCCACGTCGAGGAGGCGTACGACCTGTCGGACGCCGATGGCATGCCGGCGCTCGTGTCGGACGCGTTCCACCTCGAACTGGCGACCCTGGAGGAATGGGGCGTCATCCAGAAGTCCGGTGCGGAGGAGTCCGGTGAGGGGCGCGAGCTGACGCCGCTGGGCGTGTGGGCCGTGCGGGAGCTGCTCATCGCGGACGGCTTCGCCGCGCCGGTCGTCGGCGAGCTGGCCGGCGCCAGGGCGTCCGAGCTCATCGCCGGCCTCACCTGGTACCGGCCGGAGGCCGCGGACGAGGAGATCGACGGCTGGCTGGCCGGCCAGGACCCGAAGGACGCCGCCGCCGACCTCCTGGACGTCATGCGCACCGGCGGTCCGGGCGCGCGCAACCTGGCGGCGGCCGTCCTGCACCGCATCGGCCCGGAGGCCGCCGGCGTGGTCCGCGCCGCGCAGGAGCATCCGCTCGTCTCGCCCTACGCCGCGCTTTGGCTGAACGCCACTGGGGACCCGTCGGGACGGGAGCTGGCCCGCGAGGAGTACCTGTGGGTGTTCGTCGACACCGTCGCAGGGATGCTGGAGACCGCCGAACCCGAGGAGGCGGTCGAGGCGGCGCTCCTCGACACCCCGCCGGGGACGGAGATGGAGCAGATGGTCGACGAACTGTGGCGCACCGACCATCCCGGTGTGGCCGACGTCCTGGAGGCCCTGGGCGCGCACCACCCCGACAGGGCGACCGCCAAGGCGGCCCGCACCGCCGCCTACAAGGCGCGTTCGGCCAACCAAGGAGCCGGTCGCAGCGTGTGAATGTTCACGGCTCGCCTCCGTAGACTGAACGGAGCATCCCGCCGTGCACGAACCGCAGGAACTCCCGGGGAATCTCGTAGGAAACGGAGCCTTCGTTGGCCGTCAAGCCCATCCGCCTTTTCGGTGATCCCGTGCTGCGCACGCCCGCTGAGCCGGTGAAGGACTTCGACAAGGAGCTGCGGCAGCTCGTCAAGGACCTCACCGACACGATGATCGACGCGCCCGGCGCCGGCCTCGCCGCGCCTCAGCTCGGTGTCGGCCTGCGGGTGTTCACCTACTACGTCGACGACCGGCTGGGCCACGTGGTCAACCCCACCCTGGACCTGTCGGACGAGCGGGAGACCGACGACGAGGGCTGCCTCTCCCTGCCCGGCCTCGCGTTCCCGACGCCGCGGGCCGTCCGCGCCGTGGCGAAGGGCTTCAACATGCACGGGGAGCCGATCACGCTCGAGGGCACCCACATGCTGGCCCGCTGCGTGCAGCACGAGACCGACCACCTCGACGGCATCATCTTCATCGACCGGATGGACCCGGAGCAGCGCAAGGCCGCGATGAAGGCGATCAGGGAGGCCGAGTGGTTCGGCGACCCGGTCCCCGTCGTCAAGGAGTCGCCGCACCGGACCTTCGGGAAGGCGATCTAGGTGCGGCTCGTCTTCGCGGGCACCCCCGAGACCGCGCTCCCGTCGCTGAGAGCGCTTCTGGAGTCCTCGCACGAGGTCGCGGCGGTCGTGACCCGTCCGGACGGGCGTTCGGGCCGTGGGCGCCGTCTGAGCGCCAGCCCGGTCGGTGCATTCGCCGCCGAGGCCGGTCTGGAGGTGCTCAAGCCCGCCAAGGCCCGCGACCCCGAGTTCCTCGACCGGCTGCGCGAGATCGCGCCCGACTGCTGCCCGGTCGTCGCGTACGGGGCGCTGCTGCCTCGCGCGGCCCTGGACATCCCGCGGCACGGCTGGGTGAACCTGCACTTCTCGCTGCTGCCCGCGTGGCGCGGCGCCGCTCCCGTCCAGCGCGCCATCCTGCACGGCGACGACATGACCGGCGCGGCCACGTTCCAGATCGAGGAGGACCTGGACACGGGTCCCGTCTACGGCGTCCTCACCGAGCCGATCCGGCCCGATGACACCACCGGTGACCTGCTGGGCCGGCTGGCGGTCGCCGGCGCCGCCCTCCTGCGGGACACGATGGACGGCATCGAGGAGGGGGTCCTGGAGCCCCGGCCGCAGCCCACCGAGGGCGTCTCCCACGCGGCCAAGCTGACCCCCGAGGACGCGCGCGTCGAGTGGAACAGCCCCGCCCTGCACATCGATCGCCTCGTCCGCGCCTGCACCCCCGCCCCGGGTGCGTGGACCAACTTCCGCGACATGCGGGTCAAGCTGGGGCCGGTGCGCCTCAGGCCCGACGCAGAGAAGCTCTCCCCAGGTGAACTGCGCCCTAGGAAGAACGAGGTCCTGGTGGGGACGGCCACACACCCTGTCGCCCTTGGCGAGGTCCAGCCGCAAGGGAAGCGCCGCATGGGCGCCGCCGACTGGGTACGCGGGCTCGACCTCACCGGCAAGGACGCGCTGCACTGATGCCGCCCGCACGCAATCGCCGACACACCCAGAACCGCAGGCCCGGCGGGCCGCGCAAGACGGGACGCCCGCAGGACCTCGTCCGCCGCACCGCGTTCGACGTCATCCGCGCAGTGGAGACACGCGACGCCTACGCCAACCTGCTGCTGCCCTCCCGGCTCCGCGACCGCGGGCTAACCGGACGCGACGCGGCCCTCGCCACCGAGCTGACCTATGGCACGCTGCGGGGCCGCGGTACCTACGACGCGGTGCTCGCGCTGTGCAGCGACCGCGAACTGCGTCGCATCGACGCGCCGCTCCTGGACGTCCTGCGCCTCGGCGCGCATCAGATCCTCGCGACCCGCATCCCCCCGCACGCCGCGGTGGCGACCACGGTCGAGCTGGCGCGGTCGGTCTCCGGCCCGGGGCAGGCCAAGTTCGCCAACGCGGTGCTCCGCAAGGTCGCCGGCCGCGACCTGGACGCGTGGCTGGCGATCGTGGCACCCGCCGACGCCGACACGTTGACGCGCCTCTCAATTGCGCACAGCCACCCCAAATGGATCGTGTCCGCTCTGCGGGACGCCGTCGGCGCCGCCGAGATCGAGGATCTGCTCGCCGCCGACAACGACCGCCCACGCGTCACCCTCATTGCCCGCCCCGGCCGGGCCACGGTGCAGGAGCTGCACGAGGCGGGTGCCAAGCCGGCGCCGTACTCGCCGTACGCCGCCATCTTGGGCGAAGGGGACCCTGCGGATATCACTGCCGTCCGTGACGGGCGCGCCGCCGTCCAGGACGAGGCGAGCCAGATGGTCGCCCTGGCCCTGACCGAAGCTCCCTTGGACGGCCCAGATGCGCGCTGGGCCGACCTCTGTGCCGGGCCTGGAGGCAAGGCGGGCCTGCTCTCGGGCCTGGCGACCCAGCGCGATGCGCGGCTGCTGGCGGCCGACATCCAGCCGCACCGCGCCGGCCTCGTCCGCCGCGCGGTCGACGACCGCGCCGGGGTGGTCGCGGCCGACGGCACCGCGCCCGCGTGGCGGCCCGGTTCCTTCGACCGGGTCATGGTGGACGCGCCCTGCACCGGCCTAGGCGCGCTCCGGCGCCGCCCTGAGGCCCGCTGGCGGCGCGGCCCCGAGTCGGTCGCCGAACTCGGCCCCCTCCAGCGCGGGCTGCTCGCCTCGGCCTTGGACGCCGTCCGCCCGGGCGGTGTCGTCGCCTACGTCACCTGCTCGCCGCACATCGCGGAGACCCGGGTGGTCGTGGACGACGTCCTGCGCAAGCGCGACGACGTGGAACGGCTGGACGCGCCGTCCGTCCTGGCGTCTGTGGCGCATGACCTGACCGGATTGGGGAACGGCCCTTACGCCCAGTTCTGGCCGCACCGCCACGGAACGGATGCGATGTTCCTGGCTCTGTTGCGCCGCACCTGACCTCCTGGAGGTTCCGTGCTGACCGGCTTCTGGCACGCCGTGTCGTTCCTGGGCAGCGCGGGCTTCTACGTACCGGTGCTCCTCGTGCTGTTCTGGTGCGCGGCTCCACGGGTGGCGGCACGGGCCGCTGTGCTCCTGCTGCTCGGCGGGTATGTCAACACGGTCCTCAAGTTCGTCTTCCACGACCCCCGCCCCTACTGGACGAACCCCTCGGTCGAGGGCGAGCAGGCGTATTCGTCGTTCGGCATGCCCTCGGGCCATTCGCAGAACGCCGTGGTGGGCTGGGGCTTCGCGGCCACCCTGACCCGGCGCCGGGCCCTGTGGGCGGCCGCCGCGGTGCTCATCGTTCTGATCGGGGTCTCCCGCGTCCAACTGGGTGTTCACTCGGTGGGGCAGGTCCTGGGCGGCTGGGGGATAGGGCTGACCCTCCTGCTGGTCGCCCTCCTCGTGGAGCCCTTCGTCCTCTCTTGGTGGACGCGGCGCCCCCTGAGCATCCAAGTGGTGCTCGCCCTGGGGCTTTCCCTGCTGTTCCTGGGAGTGGCGTGGGCGGCGATACAGCCGCTCGAAGGCTGGCGGTGGCCGCACGGGTGGGCGCGGGAGATCAGGGAGGCCGGCGGCGAGACCGAACCCATCACGCTCGTCGACTCGGCCCGGGCCGCCGGCGGGCTCTGCGGAGTCATGGCGGGCCTGTCCATCTTGGCGGCCCGCGGCTGGTTCGACCCCCGCGGGCGGCCGTGGCAGCTCCTGGCACGCCTCGCCGTGGCCATGGCCGGCGCCGGTGTCATCTACCTGCCCGCCCTCCTGCTCGACGCGTCCGGGCTGTTCCCGATGTTCGCCGTCCAGGCGGCGCTGGGCCTGTGGGTGACGGCCGGTGCACCGGAGGCCTTCGTCCGCCTCCGCCTGGCCGCCCGCCCCACCCCCGCTCTCACCCGGCCGGGTGAGGAGCAGTCGGAACTGCGCCAATAGACTCGGATCATCATGGCTCCTCAGATCGCACCCAGCATCCTGTCCGCGGACTTCGCCCGCCTGGCCGACGAGATCGCGCGCATCGCCGACTCCGCCGACTGGGTCCACGTCGACGTCATGGACAACCACTTCGTCCCCAACCTCACCTTGGGGCTGCCGGTCGTCCGGGCGCTGCTCGAACACAGCGCGCTGCCCCTCGACTGCCACCTCATGATCGAGGACCCGGACCGCTGGGCCCCTGAGTACGCCGAGGCGGGCGCGAAGAGCGTCACCATCCACGCCGAAGCGGCGAAGGCCCCGATCCGCACCCTGCGCGCCATCCGCGCCGCGGGCGCGCGCGCGGGCCTGGGCGTCAACCCGGCCACCCCCGTCGACGGCTTCGAGGACATCCTCGGCGAGATCGACATGCTGCTCCTGATGACCGTCGAGCCCGGCTTCGGCGGCCAGAAGTTCCTGGACGTCGTCCTGCCGAAGGTCCGCCGCGCCCGCGAGCTCATCAAGGGCCGCGACCTCCCCGTCTGGCTCCAGGTCGACGGCGGCGTCAGCACGGAGACCATCGAACGGTGCGCCGAGGCGGGCGCCGACGTGTTCGTCGCGGGCAATGCCGTCTACGGCGCCGACGACCCCGCCGAAGCCGTCCGCGGGCTCCGCGGCCAGGCCGAGGAGGCGACGGCCAAGGCGGACTGGTGATCCTGCCCTGCGACGCCGTCCTGCTCGACGTGGACGGCACCCTCGTCGACTCGACGCCCCTCGTCGAACGCGCGGCCCGCGAGTGGGCCGCCGAATACGGCATCGACCCGGACGAGTTCCTGTCCGACGCCCACGGCCGCCGCACCGCCGACCGCGTGGCCGACTTCCTCCCGCCCGAGCAGGTCGGGGAAGCCACCGCACGCCTCGACGCCTTGGAGAGCACCGGGACGGACGGCATCACCGCCCTACCCGGCGCCGTGGACCTCCTGACCGGCATGAACGGCCTGCCCTCCGCCTTCGTCACCTCGATGGGCAGGGAGCAGCTGGAACTCCGCGCCCGAGCGGCCGGCGTGCCGCTTCCGCCCGTGGTGATAACCGCCGAGGACGTCCAGGACGGCAAACCGGACCCGTCCGGCTACCTGCGGGCGGCCGGGCACCTGGGCGTGGCACCCGCCCGCTGCGTGGTCATCGAAGACGCCCCCGCGGGCGTGGCGGCCGGCCGCGCCGCGGGCGCCACCGTCCTGGCGGTCCTCACCAGCCACCCGCCGGAGGTGCTGACGGCGGCCGACCATGTCGTCGAGAACCTGACGCGTGTCACGGCCGCCCCGGACGGCCTCCGCCTCGCCGCCGGCTGACCCGCGGCCCCTCCGCCCTCACCCCTGCGCGGGCACGATCCCGAGGGAGGCGTGGAACATCTCGTGCACGCGGAAACGCTTGACGGCCGCCAGGTTGAGGTGCTGCACCTGATGGCTTCCCAGGAAACGGCCGTTGTCGACGGCCTGTGCGGTGAGGAGCCCCGAACGCCACAGGATCTCGATGAGGTCGTTGGGTTCGCGCAGGGGCAGCCATGACTGCGTGCCGCGTGTGGGGATGTCGCCGAAGGCCAGTTCGAGGCAGAGCATCTCCAGGTCCGCGCGGTCGAAGGTGTGCGGATGGCTGCGGAAGACCTCGAAGACGCTCAGCAGGCCCGGGTACTGGGAGCGGTACTCGGCGGCGATGTCCTTCGTGCGCTCGGCTGAGTAGCCGTACTCGGACCGCTCGATCGCCGAGTACGGCACGGGCAGGCGCGACGTCCGCCCCCTGGCCAAGTCCAGGGCCTCCGAGCAGAACTGGATGAGCTCCCTGGGCCGGTACAGCGTGCGGTCCACCATGTAGCCGAACGAGCCGTCCCGCGCCCTGCCCGGCGGCGGCGGGGCGAACACCGCGGACCAGCAGGCCCGGTCCCCGGCCCGTTCGAGCGCCTCGACGTCGAACCCCTTCTCGTGGGCCGAGTACCGGATCCGCTTGGCGATGAGCTCGAGCAGCGACTCCTCCGACCAGGAGATCTTCTCCACCAGGTCCCGGTGCTTCTGCGCGTCCTCGTACAGGGCGGGGATGTCGTCGTAGAGCTCCTGCCTGAGCGACATGTACACGCGCAGGTTCCGGTGCAGCGCGTTGACGGAGACGCACGCCTGGAACAGCCCGGACACGAACGCCTTCGCGTCCTCGGAGGAGTCCCAGCCGCGGTCGAGCTCGTCCACGAGGACCACGACACGCTGGCTCTCCAGGACGTTCTGCAGCGCCGGGAGCAGGTTCTGGATCTCCTCCAGCTTGTAGAGCCGGTCGAGCTCCCGGGTGCGCAGCCCCGCCTCGATCGGCCCGATCTTCACGGCCTCCAGCCGCTTCAGGTACGACATCAGCAGCGACAGCGTGCCGAGCTGCTGGGCGCCGTGGCTGTCCCTGACGTACTTGTGGATCTCCCTGCCGCCGCCCTTGGTCAGCCGCATCCCCTTCCTGGCCAGCGCCTTCATGACCAGGACGTAGATGAGGTACTTCCAGGCGGCGGCGTAGGCGCCCTGCTTCGCCCACGAGCCCGCGTCCTCCGCGGCCATCGTCGCGTTGAGCAGCTCGTACGAGTAGTCCTCGGGCGACAGCTCGATCACGTGGCTGCCGGCGGCGCGCTCCCGCTTGGCCAGCACCTTGAAGATCGCGCTCTTACCGGACCCGCGGTTGCCCATCAGGATCGTCTTCGCGCCCGTCCGCACCCGCTGGTAGGCGGGGGACTCCACGAAGTACTTCTCCAGCCCCCGCGAGATGTCGCGCTCGGCGGAGGGGGTGCCGAAATCGAGCACGTCCAGGATTTTCGGCGACAGAGTCAGTTTGGCCATGGGCCTGTTCCCCGAGTCGGTGGCGGAGGGTTTCGTCACCGAGTTTCACCCGTGGCCGGACCTCCGGCAAGACTCCCCGTAAGGGGGATCTGGAGCGCTCCTATGTCCCATGGAGGAGCGCCAGTTGAGCGACTTGCCCGGCCTACCGCGCCGCCGGGGCCGGGGCCGGGGCTCCGGCGGCGCGGTGGCGCGTGTCAGCCCAAAAGCGGGCCGACGAGGTTCAGGCCGGGGTGGGACTCCGCGGCGTAAAGGGCGAAGAGGGCCAGCGCACCGCCGGCCAGGGAGAGGTCCTTGAGGAACTGGAGCTGCTCCTGCTGGCGCGTCTCCGGGGCCTCCTGCTTCCAGAAGTCGTGGAACACGAACGCCGTGATCAACAGGAACGGGACGAAGGCCAGCGCGGCGAGGTCGGGCCAGATGCCGAGGATCAGCATGGCCGAGGCCACGAGGATGTAGACGCCCGAGACCTGCACGGCGAGCTTCGGCTGCGGAAGCTTCTTGGCCGCCGCGTAACCGGCCATGGCGCCGGTGGCGGTGAGATGCCCGACGCCTGCCCCGATGAAGATCGATGTGAACGCGATGCGGGCGATGAGGGCGACGACGTCCATGACTGCCTCCTGCGGGATTGTCGTCATGCGTCACTTCTGTCCCGCGATCTACCCCGCCCTCATGATCGTTGAACGTTTAAGCAACTTGCCGCGTGCTGTGGAACGTGCCGATTTCGTGGCGATGGTCACATCGGGCGCCTGTGGACGGCGTGGCACACTGGATGGCAAAGCATGAACGCGTGCTCCGGGGTCGGTGAAATTCCGAACCGGCGGTTACAGTCCGCGACCCGGCCGAAGCCATCGGCCGGTTGACCCGGTGGAACTCCGGGACCGACGGTCAAAGTCCGGATGGGAGGCAGCGCGCGGCACGTCCCTGACCTGGGGGCGTGCGCCGATGTATGGACGTCCCCGGAGCCTTGACCTAGGAGGCCCGGGTAGATGTTCACCGGCATCGTCGAGGAACTCGGCGAGATCACGGGGGTCGAGCCCCAGGGGGATTCCGTCGAGCTCGCGGTCCGCGGACCGCTCGTCACGCAGGACGCCGTGCACGGCGCGTCGATCGCCGTCAACGGGGTCTGCCTCACCGTCGTGGACGTCAAGGGCGAGGTCTTCACCGCCGACGTCATCAAGGAGACCCTCGGCAAGTCCAGCCTCGGCGCGCTGGAACCCGGCTCCAAGGTCAACCTCGAACGCCCGCTCCGGCTCTCCGACCGGCTCGGCGGCCACCTCGTCCAGGGCCACGTGGACGGTGTCGGCACGATCATCTCCCGCGAGCCGGGGGAGCGCTGGGACGTGGTCACGGTGTCCCTCCCGCACGACCTCGCGCGCTACATCGTGGACAAGGGCTCGATCACCGTGGACGGCATCAGCCTCACCGTCGTGGAGGCCGGCGCGGACCGGTTCAGCGTCGCCCTCATCCCGACGACGCTCGCGCTCACGACGCTCGGCCACAAGACGCCCGGCGACCCGGTGAACCTTGAAGTGGACGTCGTGGCCAAATACGTCGAGCGCATGCTGGGGGACCGCTCATGACCCGGCCCCGGCGCGACCACGCGACGACGGTGACGATCAGCTTCAGGACGCTCAGCTTCGAGACGACCAGCTTCGACCAGCGGCCCCGGGACGCCCGGGACCTGCACGCCCCCGGGCAGAAGGCGGTGACCGCATGAGCGGCAACGGCAGTGCAAGCGAGACGGCGACCGGCGAGACGGGGATCGGCGAGACGGGGATCTTCGACTCCATCGAATCGGCGCTCGCGGACATCGCGGCGGGACGTCCCGTCGTGGTCGTCGACGACGAGGACCGCGAGAACGAGGGCGACATCATCTTCGCCGCGGCGAAGGCGACGCCCGAGCTGCTGACGTTCACGATCCGCTACACCAGCGGCGTCATCTGCGTCCCGATGGAGGGCGCCGACCTCGACCGCCTGCACATCCCCCTCATGACCGCGCAGAACACCGAGCGCATGCGCACCGCGTACACGGTCAGCGTGGACGCGCGGCTCGGCGTCACCACCGGGATCTCCGCCGCCGACCGGGCCCGGACGATCCGCACGCTGTGCGACTCGGCGTCGGAGCCGCGCGACCTCGTCCGCCCCGGCCACATCTTCCCGCTGCGCTACCGCGAGGGCGGCGTGCTGCGCCGGCGCGGGCACACCGAGGCGGCCGTCGACCTCGCCAGGATGGCCGGGCTCACCCCCGCGGGCGTCCTCGCCGAGGTCGTCAACGAGGACGGCACCATGGCGCGCCTGCCGGAGCTCCAGATCTTCGCCAAGGAGCACGGGCTCAAGCTCATCTCGATCGAGCAGCTCGCCGAGTACCGCAGGCGCACCGAAGCGATGGTCACCCGCGTGGTGGAGACGCGCCTGCCCAACCGGTACGGGCATTGGCGCGCGGTCGGGTTCTCCAGTGCGATCGACGGCGGCGAGCACGTGGCGATGGTGCTCGGGGACATCGGCGACGGCGAGGACGTCCTGATCCGCGCCCACTCGGAGTGCCTCACCGGCGACGTCCTGCACTCCGAACGCTGCGACTGCGGCACCCAGCTCGACGCCGCCATGGAGCGCATCGCGGAGGAGGGGCGCGGCGTCGTCCTCTACCTGCGCGGGCACGAGGGACGCGGCATCGGCCTCCTCGCCAAGCTGCAGGCGTACGCGCTCCAGGACAACGGGTCCGACACCGTCGACGCCAACCTGGAGCTCGGGCTCCCCGCCGACGCGCGCGAATACTCCAACGCCGCCCACATGCTGCGTGACCTCGGCGTAAGCTCGGTGAGGGTGCTCACCAACAACCCCGCCAAGCTCAAGGGCCTTGACGGCTTCGGCCTGGACGTGCGGGGCCGCGTGCCGATGCCCGTCATCGTCACCGAGCACAACCGGCGCTATCTGACGGTCAAGCGCGACCGTCTCGGACACCAGATCGAGGGACTCGCATGAGCGGCGAAGGACGTCCCGAGGCGAGCACGGTCGACGCCGCCGGCGTCACGCTCGGCATCGTCTGCACCCGGTGGCACGCGCGCATCACCGGCCAGCTCCTCGACCGCGCGCTCGCGGCCGCCAAGTCCTGCGGCGTCGACCAGCCCGTCGTCACCCGCGTCGCGGGCGCCCTGGAGCTGCCGGTGATCGCGCAGCAGCTCGCCCGCGACCTGGACGCCGTCGTCTGCCTCGGCGCGGTCATCCGCGGCGCCACCGCCCACTTCGACTACGTCTGCGACTCGGTCACCGCGGGTGTGACCCGTGTCGCGCTCGACGAGGCGACTCCGGTGGGCAACGGAGTTCTCACATGTGACACCATTGAGCAGGCACTGGAACGCAGCGGGCTGCCCGGCAGCTCCGAGGACAAGGGATGGGAGGCGACGGTGGCCGCACTCGACACGGCACTGACCCTGCGAGGTCTGCGGCATCACGGTCACGCCGGGAGCGACCAGAAGCATATGTAGGTCCGGAACGACCGCATTCGACTTCTGAGCCTCCGGGCCCTCGCACTTCCATCTCATCGAAAGGCAATTCCGTGCTGTCACTGGTCCTGCCCAAGGGGTCGCTGGAGAAGGCGACCATGCAGCTGTTCGACGCCGCCGACCTGACCGTCCAGCGCTCGTCGGACCGCGACTACCGCGCCTCCATCGACGACCCCCGCATCGACCGGGTGCGGGTCCTGCGCCCGCAGGAGATCCCCACCTACATCGAGCAGGGGCTGTTCGACCTCGGCATCACCGGCCGCGACTGGATCACCGAGACCGACGCCGACGTCGCGAGCCTCGGCGAGCTGCAGTACTCGAAGGCGACGTCCAACCCCGTCCGCGTGATCATGGCGGTGCCGGACGGCGCGCCGTGGCAGCAGGTGTCCGACCTGCCGGAGGGCGTCCGGATCTCCACCGAGTTCCCGGCCCTGACCAGGCGGTTCCTCGACAAGCACGGGGTGAAGGCCACGGTCGTCCCGTCCTACGGCGCGACCGAGGCGAAGGTCCCCGACATCGTGGACGCGATCGTCGACCTCACCGAGACCGGCTCGTCCCTGCGCAAGAACGGCCTGCGCATCCTCGACACGCTCCTGACCAGCTACACCGAGCTGGTCGCCAACCGCGCGGCCTACGAGGACGCCGAGAAGCGCGCCGCGATGGAGGACATCTCCCTGCTCCTGCAGGGCGCGATCCGCGCGCGCGGCAAGGTCCTGCTGAAGCTGAACGTCGCCCAGGCCGACCTGCGGGGCGTCCTGGAGATCATGCCGTCGATGTCCTCGCCCACGGTCACGTCCCTGGCGGGCGGCGACTCGCACGCCGTGGAGTCCGTGGTCGCCAAGCGCGGCGTGAACCGGCTGATCCCGGCGCTGAAGGCGGCCGGCGCGCACGACATCCTCGAGATCCCCATCGCGAAGATCGTTGACTGAGACCCCGGCGCTCCCGACCGTGTGGCGTCCCCGCGTCACCCGGATCGTCGCCTACATCACGGCGGGCGTGATCATGCTGGCCCTGATCGTGCTCGCCGTGGTGGTGGCGCCCCAGTTCAAGCTGTTGGACCGCATCCTCATCGTCGTGTTCGGCGCCTTCGTCGCATGGGTCCTGCACATGCTCGCCCGCTGCCGCGTCGCCGCCGACGATTCGGGCCTCACGGTCGTCAACGCGTTCCGCACCCGCACCTTCGAATGGCCCGAGGTCCTGGACGTCACCATGTCCGAGGGCGAGCCCTGGCCCACCCTCGACCTGGCCGACGGCACCTCGATGAGCGCGATGGGCATCAACGGCACCGAAAAGGCCCTGGCCGCCCGCCAGCTCACCGAACTGAGAACCCTCCTCCACACCCGAGGCGAAGCCCCCGACCCCACCTGAACATGCCTGGCTTAGGCTGTTGCCCGGACCAGAGCGCCCTACCAATTTAGACGACTAACCCACCGCGCGTGCCCATCGAGCGAAGCCCCCGTGGGCGGCGAAAACGCAAGGGTCCGGACCATGTGACTTGCGCCTCGGGCTGAGTAGCCTGAAAGCCGTGGGGGAGACGGCACCGATGACACTGGACCAGGTCGGATCGCCCGCGGACCTCGCGGGCCTGCTCGACAGGCACGCCTACCTGTGCGACGAGGGGCTCGCGACGGCGTGCTTCCTCGCGCTGCGCATGGGCCGCCCGCTGTTCCTGGAGGGCGAGGCCGGGGTCGGCAAGACCGAGCTCGCCAAAACGCTCGCGCGGGGCCTCGGCGCGCCACTGATCCGGCTGCAGTGCTACGAGGGCCTCGACGCCTCCCAGGCCCTCTACGACTGGGACTTCCCCCGCCAGCTCCTGCACCTGCGCGCCGCCGAGGCGGCGGGCGTCAGCGACGTGGCGCGGCTGGAGGGCGAGCTGTACGACCGGCGGTTCCTGGTGGCCCGCCCGCTGCTCCAGGCCCTGGAGACCTCGCCGAGCGTCCTGCTGGTGGACGAGCTCGACCGCGCCGACGACGAGTTCGAGGCGTTCCTCCTGGAGGTCCTCAGCGACTTCACCATCACCGTCCCGGAACTGGGCACGATCCGGGCCGAGCGGCCGCCGGTCGTCGTGGTCACCTCCAACCGCACCCGCGAAGTCCACGACGCGCTGAAGCGGCGCTGCCTGTACCACTGGCTGGAGCACCCGTCGTTCGACCGCGAGGTGGCGATCATCCGGCGGCGGCTGCCCGGCGCGGCGGAGCGGCTCGCCGGGCAGGTCGCCCGCGCCGCGCAGCGGATGCGCGAGACCGACCTGCTGAAGCCGCCCGGGGTCGCCGAGACCATCGACTGGACCGAGGCCCTCGTCGCGCTCGGCGTCCGCGACCTGGACCCGGGGACGGCGGCGGTGACGCTCGGCGCCGTCCTGAAGTACCGCGAGGACCAGCAGCGCGTCCTCGGCGGCGGACTAGAGGCCCTGCTCAACGGTGGGTGAGGGCGTGGAGCGGGACGTCACCGAGACGATGGTCGGCTTCGCCTGGACGGTGCGCGCGGCGGGCGGGAGCGCCGACCCCGAGCGGATGCAGGCGATGCTCGCCGCCCTCGACCACCTCGACGTCCTCGACCCGTCCGACGTGTACTGGGCGGGCCGCCTGACGCTCTGCGCCGACCCCGACGACGTCGCCCGCTACGACCGGTGCTTCGCCGCGTACTTCTCCGGCGCGACCGCCCGCCCGGGGCGCCGCCCGCCGCCGCCCGTGGTCGTCCGCCGGGTGACGGTCCCCGACCCGGGCGCCGGGGACGGCGCGGAGGAGTCCGGGAACATGAAGGCCGTCACCGCCAGCGCCGTCGAGGTGCTGCGCGACCGGGACGTGGCGCGGCTCAGCGCCGCCGAGCGCGCCGAGGTCGCCCGGCTGATCGCGATGCTGGACGCGGGCGCCGAGCGGCGCCGGTCCCGCCGGTTCACGGCCGCCGCGACCGGGCGGCTCGACCCGGCGCGGACCGTCCGGGAGACGCTGCGGCGCGGCGGCGAGACCGCGCTGCTGCGGCACCGCACGCACCGCACCCGCCCCCGCCGCGTCGTGCTGATCGTGGACGTCAGCGGGTCGATGAGCCCGTACGCCGACGCGCTGCTGCGGTTCGCGCACGCCGCCGCCCGCTCCGGCGGGCGCGACGTCGAGGTGTTCAGCGCCGGGACGCGGCTGACCCGCCTCACCCGCGAGCTGCGGCACCGCGACCCGGACGCGGCGATGGCGGCGGCGTCCGCGGCCATCCCCGACTGGAGCGGCGGCACCCGGCTCGGCGAGGAGCTGAAGGAGTTCCTCGACCGGTTCGGGCAGCGCGGCCTGGCCCGCGGCTCGATCGTCGTGATCGCGTCGGACGGCTGGGAGCGCGGCGACGCGGCGCTGCTCGGCGAGCAGATGGCGCGGCTGCACCGGCTCGCGCACCGGGTGGTGTGGGCGAACCCGCACAAGGCGCGTCCCGGGTACGAGCCGCTGACCGCGGGGATGGCCGCGGCGCTCCCGCACGTCGACGACTTCACGTCCGGGCACAGCCTCGCGGCGCTCGAAGCGCTGGCCCGCCTGGTGGCCGGCGCCGGACGTGGCTCAGGGAACCTCGGAAAGGGGAGGGCACATGCGTGACGTCCTCGGCGACATCGCCGGCTGGTACGCGTCCGGGGAGACGTTCGGCCTCGCGACCGTGGTGAACACCTTCCGCAGCGCGCCGCGCCCGCCTGGCGCGGCGATGGCGGTGTCGCCGGGCGGGGAGGTCGCGGGCAGCGTGTCCGGCGGCTGCGTCGAGGGCGCCGTGTACGACCTGGCGCAGTCGGTGATGGAGAGCGGCGAGCCCGTCGTCCAGCGGTACGGGGTGAGCGACGACGACGCGTTCTCCGTCGGCCTGACCTGCGGCGGGATCCTGGACGTCCTGGTGGAGCCGGTCGGCCCCGCCACGTTCCCCGAGTTCGCGGACGTCACCGCGTCGATCGAGCGGCACGAGCCCGTGGCCGTCGCCACCGTCGTCGCCGGCCCGGGGCGCATCGGCGCGCGCCGCGTCATCTGGGCCGACCGCGCCTCCGGGTCGCTCGCGCCGGGCGCCCCGCACGCCGGGCGCCTCGACGCCGCGGTGGACGACGACGCCCGCGGCATGCTCGCCCAGGGCCTCACCGGCCAGCGGCACTACGGCGCGGAGGGGGAGCGGCGCCTGGACGACCTGACCGTCTTCGTGCACTCGTTCGCCCCGCCGCCGCTTCTGCTGGTGTTCGGCGCGATCGACTTCGCCGCCGCCGTCGCCCGCATCGGCAAGTTCCTCGGCTACCACGTGACGGTGTGCGACGCGCGGCCGGTGTTCGCGACGCCCAAGCGGTTCCCGGAGGCCGACGAGGTCGTGGTGAAGTGGCCGCACAAGTTCCTGGAGGAGACGGCGTCCGCCGTCGACGAGCGGACGGCGATCTGCGTCCTGACCCACGACCCCAAGTTCGACGTCCCGCTGCTGGAGGTCGCGCTCCGCACCGGCGCGGGCTACGTCGGCGCCATGGGGTCGCGCCGCACCCACGACGACCGGCTCGCGAGGCTCCGCGAGGCGGGCCTGACCGAGGCCGAGCTGGGCCGGCTGCGCTCCCCGATCGGCCTCGACCTCGGCGCCCGCACGCCGGAGGAGACGGCGGTGTCGATCGCGGCCGAGCTCGTGCAGCTCCGCTGGGGCGGTTCCGGGCGGCCGCTCACCGACACCACGGGCCGGATCCACGCCGACGCGCCGTGACGGCACTACCCTCGCGGGATGACGTTGCACGGTGCGGAGCCGCCGGCGGGACTGCTGCTCGCGGCGGGTGAGGGAAGCCGGCTCGGGCGTCCGAAGGCGACGGTGGAGCTGGCCGGGGAGCGCCTGGTCGACCGGGGCGTGCGGATGCTGCGGGACGGGGGCTGCTCCCCGGTCCTGGTGGTCGCCGGGGCGGAGCCGGTCGAGGTGATCGGCGCCGTCGTGGTGCCCAACGCCGGCTGGCGGGACGGCATGGGCTCGTCGCTGCGCGCCGGGCTCGCCGCGCTGCCGCCCGGCTGCCCCGCGGTGGTCGTCGCGCTGGTCGACCAGCCCCTCGTCACCTCCGCGGCGGTGGCACGGCTGATCGCCGCCTACGAGGACGGCGCCGAGATCGCCGTCGCGACCTACGGGGGAGCGCCGCGCAACCCCGTGCTGCTGAGCGCCGGGCACTTCGCCGCCGTGGCCGAGGCCGCCGTCGGCGACACGGGCGCCCGCGCCTACCTGCGCGCCCACCCCGACCGGATCACCCGCGTCCCCTGCGACGGCGTCGCGGCCCCCGACGACATCGACACCCCCGACGACCTGCGCACGGTCGAGCGGGCGGCGCTGGACCGCCGCGCCGGAGGGCCCGGCGGGGACGGCCGGTAGGGGCCCGGTAGGGGCTAGGTGGCGGGCAGGACGCTCTCGTCGAGGGCGCCGCAGTCGACGGCGCGGCGGAGGCGGGCGGTGAGCGCCTTGATGGTGGCGGGCTCGTCCAGGACGCCCGCGTCGCCGGCGACCTGCTCGTGCCACGCCCGGACCCGCCCGATGACGTCGTCGACGCCGCTCAGGTGGAACGCGTACACGGCGGCGTACCGGCTCGGCAGGTGCGCGGGGTGCAGGTCCCAGCCCTGGTAGAAGCCGTGCCGCAGCGAGTGCCGGACGTGCGCGGCGTGCGCGGCCCACGCCGCGTTGACCTCGTCGGGCCCGTCGTTGCGGGGGATGACGTTGGTGGAGCCGTCCGACAGCCGCACGCCGGTGCCGGCGAACGACACCTGCATGACGTGCCGGGCGAAGTCGCACGCGGGATGGTCGAGGCGCTGCTCGTGCGGCGGCAGCCCGATCGCGGCGGTGTAGTCGAACACCCCGAAGTGGGCGGCGGTGAGCCGGCCCCCGGCGGCGGCCGCGATGGCGCGCAGCGCGGTCCGGCCCTCGCCGTCCAGGATCGACTCGGGCGTCTCGACCTGCACCTCGAACCGCAGGATGCCGGCCGGCAGGCCGAGCGCGGTCTCCAGCCGCTCCAGGTACTCGGTGAACAGCGCGACGTGCTCGGCCGCGACGACCTTCGGGAACGTGATGGTGAACCCGCCGGGCAGCCGCCCGAGCCGGTCGCGCAGCGCGGTGAGGAACGCGTCGAGCGTGCGCATCGCGCGCTCGTGCCCGCCGTCGGCGAACGACTTGACCCGCACGCCCCAGTAGTGGGGGAGGCCCTTGACCTGGTACGCGGCGGCGACGGCCTCGACGACCTGCGCGACGTGCGCGTCCTCCTCGGCGTCGGGGCGCACGCCGTAGCCGTCCTCGAAGTCGATCCGCACGTCCTCGACCGGCTCGGCGGACAGCTTCGCCGCGACCCGCTCCCGGACGAGCCCCGCGATCTCGGGGTCGAGCCCGAACGCCGCGCCGAACGACCCGGCGCCCGGCGTGTGCGTGTTCAGCAGCCGCAGGGCCTCCGCGCCGAAGTCGGCCGGGGTCGAGCGGGAGAACCGGTCGGCCGGCACGTACACCGTGTGCACCGGCTGCCGCCCGTCGGCGCCGCCGGGGTGGCGCTCGCGGTGCTCGTCGCGGACGGCGGCGATGCGCGCGGACAGGTCGTCGAACGAGGAGACGCTGAGATTCACCACCCCGCCATGATCCCGCAACCCCCACCTGCTGGGAAACCGGCTTGCCGGGGAATTGTCCCCCTTCGGAGCGGAAAGGGGACCGGGTCAGGACACCGCCTGGATGCCGTACATGCCGGTGTGCTCGGCGCCGGGGGCCAGGTCGATGACGCCCTCGCCGGAGGCGAAGGCGTTCGGCGGGCACGTCATGGGCTCGACGCCGAGGCCCGCACGAGGGGCGGGGGCGTTGTCGGCGGTGTAGATCATCATCCAGGGGTACGCCTCGTCCGCCCAGAGCCGCACCGCGCGGCCGCCGCCGGACAGGGTCACCCGCACGCGGCCGTCGCCGTCGCGGTTGAGGTCGGCGAACGCGTTGTCGATCACCCGGTCGCCGAAGACCGCGCCCGTGCGCAGGTCGTACCGGGTGCCGGTGACGTCCAGGGACGGCCCGGACGGGATCATCCGCTCGTCCACCGGGATGTAGCGGTCGGCGCCGAGGGTCACCTCGCAGGCGTCGATGGGCTCGCCGACCGTGAGGTAGGGGTGCGCGCCGTGCCCGTACGGGGCGGTCGCCGTCCCGGCGTTGCGGGCGGTGACGCGGACGCGCAGGCCGTCGCCGGCGTCCAGGGTGTACTCGGCCTCCAGGTCGAGGCGGAACGGGTATCCGGCCGTCGCGAGCAGGCGGTGCGTCAGCCGCACCCGGTCCGGCTCGTGCTCGGCGGCCCGCCAGGAGGCCCAGCGGACCAGCCCGTGGATCGCGCAGTCGCGGCCGGGCTCGGAGATGTCGAGCTGGTGCGGGACGCCGCCGTAGTCGTAGCGGCCGCGGTCGACGCGGTTCGGCCACGGGAGCAGCAGGTGCCCGAACGCCGCCGGGGCGGGCTCGTCGGCGCCGTACGACAGGACCAGCGGCCGGCCGTCGTGGGTCAGCTCGCGCAGGCCGGCGCCCGACTCGGTGACGACCGCCTGGTACGGCCCGGCGCTGAGGGCGTACTGCTCCCCGGTGATCTGCTCTCCGATGATCCGCTCCCCGGTGATCGACTCGCTCATGCCGGGGACGCTACCCCCTGCCGCGGCCGCTACGCGATCTCGGCGAGGGCGTGCAGGGCGTCGGTGAACACGCCCGGCGGCGGTTCGACGAGGCCCGCGCCGACCTGCCCGGTGCCCGCCTCGCGGCCCGCGATCCCGGTGTCGATGACCGGCAGGATCCCGGTGCGGACGACGCGGGTCACGTCGATCCCGGCCGGGGTGCCGCGGAACGACAGCAGGGGGATCTGCAGCGCCGGGTGCTCGGTCAGCGTGATCTCGTACATCCGCTGGGTGGCGGCCACCGCGTCCGGCACCTCGCCGCCGACGAAGCGGACGATCGCGGGCGCGGCGGCGAGCGCGAACCCGCCCATCCCGGCCGTCTCGGTGATCGCCGAGTCGCCGATGTCGGGGTTGGCGTCGTCCGGGCCGTAGCCGCCCAGGTAGAGGCCGTCGGGCACGCCCGCCGGGCCGGTGAACCAGCGGTCGCCCGTGCCGGACACCTGGATGCCGAACTCGGTGCCGTTGCGGGCCATCGCCACGACCAGGCTGGACCCGGCGACGCCGCGGGCCGCGTCGGCGCACGCCTTCGCCGCGGCCATGCCCGGGTTCAGGAAGAAGTGCTCGTTGCCAGCCGCGAACCGAAGGGCCTCCGCAGCCAGGTCGCGCGGCACCTCCTCGGCGGCGGCGAGGTCGGGCGCCAGCTCGCGGAGCAGCAGCGACGTCGCCGCCCGGTTCCGGTTGTGCAGCTCGTCGCCCATCTGGACCGCCTGCGCGATGAGCGCCATCAGGTCGAGGGGGCCGTGCCGGCGGACGGCGGCCCGGAGCGCGGGGCCGAGGAACTCGCCCATCCACCTCAGCCGCTCGATGACCTCCGGCCCGTACGCCCCGTACCGCAGGACCTTCCCTAGGCCCTCGTTGAGGGAGCAGTACGACCTGCCGCCGTGCTCGGCGTCCTCCACGACCCACATCCACATGGACGGGCTGACGACCCCGGCCATCGGCCCGACCGCGGCGTGGTGGTGGCACGGTTCGAGCGCCGCCGCCCCGCGCGCCAGCTCGCGCTCCGCCTCCTCGGGTGTGGCGGCCAGGCCCTCCAGCAGCATCGCGCCCATCAGCGCGCCGCGCATCGGCCCGGACGCCCGCTCCCACTCCAGCGGCGGGCCCGCGTGCAGGAACGTGCCGGCGTCCAGGCCGAGGACCTCCCGCGCCGGGCGGACGTCCACGAGGTGCGGACGGGCCGTCACCATGCGCCGCACGGCGCGGGCGTTGGCGTCCGCGTGGCCGGGGTCGCCGAGCACCGCCGCGAGCGCCTGCTCCGTCCCGGCGGGCGGCGGCCTCCAGTCGACCGCCTCCACCGGCACCGCCTGCTCGGCGAGCGCCCCGGCGAGGACCTCCACCCCGGCGGCGACGACCCTGGTCTCCCGTGTGAGCAGGCCGCCCAGCCGGTGCCGCTGGTCGTTCATCCGGGCATCCCTTCCACCGTCGCGAGGGCGTGCCGGGTCGCCTCGGCGTTGGACGCGAACACGTCCGCGCCCGCCCCGCGCAGGGCCGCCGCCTGCCGGTCGCGGCCCTGCGGGTCCGCGGGCGTCCCGCACAGCGACACGGCGACGGCCAGGTCGGGGCGGTCCTTCACCGCCTCGGCGATGGCCGGGGCCAGCGACGCCGCCGGGTCCGGCTCGGCCCCGTACCCGAGCACCACGTCCAGCAGCAGGACGCCGACCCCCGGGTCGGACGCCGCCTCCCGCACCGCCTCCAGCCGCAGCGTCGGGTCGATCATCGGGTGCGCGCGGCCGCGCGTGTAGGCGTCGTCGCCGAAGTCGGTGAACCGGTGGCCGGGTGCCTCCGCGTCCCGCGCTTCCAGGTCCCAGCCCAGCGCGCCCCGCGCGATCATCTCCGCCTCGTCGCGGAGCGTCCCGCCGGCGAACAGCCCGCGCAGCGTCCGGCCGCTCCCCGGCTCCGGACGCCGCTCGGCCGCCCACCGCGGCCACCGCGGGACCGGCCGGCCGAGCGCCCGCAGCGCCTTCTCCGCCGCCTGCGTGATGTCGTCCTCGCCGGGCATCGGCAGCGCGAAGACGACCGGGGTGTCGAGCCGCCGCGCCGCCTCCCGGATCAGGTCCGCCACCTGCGGTGCGGGCGGCTTGGACACCAGCACGATCAGCTCGGTGCCCGGGTCGGCGTCCAGCGCCGCCAGCGCGGACAGCGCCGAGCGGCCGCTCACCTCCGGCGACAGGTCGCGCCCGCCGACGCCCAGCACATGGTCGACGCCCACGCCGGCCGCGTCCAGCAGGCACATCAGCTGCTGCGCGCCCGTCCCGGACGCCGCGACGATCCCGACCGGCCCCGGGCGGACCGCGTTCGCGAACCCCAGGCCCGCGCCGCCGATCACCGCGGTGCCGCAGTCCGGGCCCATCACGATCAGGCCGCGGCGTGCCGCCGCCTCCTTCAGCGCGATCTCCTGGTCGAGCGGCACGTTGTCACTGAAGATCATCACGTTGAGGCCGGCGTCCAGGGCGTCCATCGCCTCCGGGAACACGTGCGGGCCCGGCACCGACAGCAGCGCCACGGTCGCGTCGGCCCGCGCCGCCGCGGAGCCCGTCGTCCGGGCCGGTACCGGGGCGCCCAGCAGCCCGGCCCCGGCCGGGGGACGGGACGCGTCGCGGAGCAGCCCGTCCAGCGCCTCGCGCGCCGCGTCGAGTTCTCCGCCGCCGGCCGCGTCGGCCACCCGGATCGCGACGACCAGGTCGTCCGCTCCCGCGTCCGCCGGCACCTCGAAGCCCATGCCCTCGACGATCTCGCGGTTGAGTTCGGTGCCCATCGCGACCATCGCCCCGGCGACCCCCGGCCGCTCCGACAGCGACCGGCTCACCCGCATGAGCGTCACCGAATCGTGGTAGGCCCCCCGCCGCACCTCGACCCAGTCCCTCACGTGGCGCCTCCCGCGGACCGTCCGGTGCCTCCCGCGAGCCTCGGGGGCGCTTTCCGGCGCCGCCCCTTCTCGTCGCCCTGCTCGCCCGCTCCGTGCTCCGGGCCGCTCATGCGGACACCCTCGGGGCGGGGCGGCCGGCGCGGGAGGCGTGCGCGGTCAGCGCGAGGACGGCGCGGCAGCCGGCGAGGACGCCCTGCGCGAGGTCGGTGCCCGAGGTGTGGCCGACCGCGAGGAGGCGGCGGACCGCCGTGTCGGGCGGCTCATGGCCGGCGACGCAGCGCAGGACGGCGGCGACCTCGGCGCCCGCGCCGCCCGCCGTGGCGCAGTGCAGCAGCGTCGCGGCCAGCGCGGTCGTCCGGGTGCCGGCGTCGGCGGTGACGGCGGCGCCCAGCCAGTCGGCCAGCCGCACCGCCTCATGAGCGGAGCGAACCGGGGGGTGCGGGGGGTCGCCCCCCCGCAGGGGGACCGCGTCATGAGCGGAGCGAACCGGGGGGTGCGGGGGGTCGTCCCCCCGCAGAGGCACCGCCTGATGAGCGGAGTGAGCCTGGGCGTCGGTTCCACGCAGGTGGACCGGGCGGCCGTGCCGGACCGCGCCGCCGACCAGTCGCAGCGACACGAGCAGGCCGCACAGGATGTCGTCCCCGCTCGGCGTGAGTCCGGGGCCGAGGCCGACGATCCGCTCGGCGGCCTCCACGGCGCCCGCGAGGTCGCCGGCGGCGCAGGCCGCGGCGAGCTCCACCGGGTCCGGGTGGCCGGCGAGGCCGCCGCCTGCCATCCCGGCACCGTCCAGCGCGGCCTCCAGAGCGGCCTCCAGGGACCGGACGCCGGCGGCGAGCGCGGCGGGCTGCAGCGTGCCGAGCGCGGGCGACGGGTCCCACCAGCGGCGGACGCGCACCCGCAGCCCGTCGGCCTCCACCCGGCCGTCGCCGACGAGCGCGTCGCCGCCCTCGCGGACGGCGCGGAACGGGTGCTCGCGGCGCGTCGCGACGAGCACCACGGCGTTCGGCAGCCGGTGCGCGTCGGAGGTGACGACGGCGAGCACGCGCGGCTCGGGGCCGCCCCGCATCTCCAGGTACAGCGCCGAGGGGAACACGGCGATGACCCGCGCCGGGCGGCGCGGCGGGTCCAGCAGCGGCCGCAGCGCGAGGCTCGCCGCGCCGGCGGCGGGCGGCCGTCCGCCCGGCCGTGCCGGGAGCGGGATCGGGTCGCGGACGAGGGCAGTCACGGATCCTCCCGAGGCCGGTGACGGTGGCCGTCCGGCACGCGGGCGGACCGGCCTCTGCGGAGACCGTAGAACGGCCCCCGCGGCGGACGTATGGGGAAAGCTGCCAAGGATGGTTGTCATCGTTCGTCTTTGTTGTCACTGTTGATCAGGAACAGGTAGCGATCACGCCGTAACGGGCGATGTACGCACCAAAAGGCGAGGTGACCCCTGGCATGAGTTACACCAGCGCGGACCCGGGCCCACCGGCCCTCAGGCTCGCGAGCACCGGAACACTGACCTATGGCCTGTCGGTCGGCGAGGTCCTCGGCGTCAGCACCCTCAACGGCGCCCGCCTCATCGCGGGACGGACCGGACTCGACCGCATCGTCCAGCGGCTCAATGTGATGGAGGTCCCCGACATCCTGTCGTGGGTCAAACCCAACGAGCTGCTCCTCACCACCGGCTACCCGCTGCGCAACACGCCCCAGTCGCTCGACAACCTGGTCGCCGACCTCGACGAGCGCGGCCTCGCGGCACTGGCGATCAAGCTGGGCCGCTACCTCGACTCGCTGCCCGCCGAGATGATCGCGCAGGCGGACCGGCGCGGCTTCCCCCTGATCCTGCTCCCGAACGACGTCGGCTTCGACGACATCCTGAACCAGGTCCTGACCGACATCCTGAACCGGCAGGCGGCCGTGCTCGCGCGCACCGAGGAGGTGCACCGGGCGCTCGTCCAGATCGTGCTGTGCGGCGGCGGCCTCCAGGAGGTCGTGGACGAGGTCGCGACCCTCCTCGACGTGGCGGTCGTCGTCCTGGACGGCGAGCAGCGCGTCCTCGCCGGCGCCGGGCCGGACAAGCACGTCCAGGCGATGCGCGCGTTCGACGCGGGCCGGCACGCGGCGTGCGGGCGCGGCGGCTGCGGCATCATCGGCGCGCACGGCACCGGCGACCACCTGGTCGTGCCCGTGATGGCGGGCGGCTTCGACCACGGCCGGATCGTCGCGTTCAGCCCGGCCGGCACGCTGCGCGGCACCGACCTCGGCATCCTGGAGCGCGCCGCGACCGTCGCCGCGCTGGTGGTGACCAAGCAGCAGGCCGTCGCCGCCGTCGAGAGCAAGTACCGGGCCGACTTCCTGCGCGACATCCTCGCGGGCCGCGCCGGCGACGACGGCCGGGTCATCGCGCACTGCGACGGGTTCGGCTGGAACCTGGACCGCCCGGTGATGGTCGTCGTCGCCGAGCTCGACGGCCGCCCGCGCGGCGCGCCGGCCGCGGGCGCCGACGCCGACGGCAAGGGCCGCGGCAAGGGGGCCGACGCCGACGGCGGGAACCGCGGCCGCGGCGCCGAGGAGCGCACCGCGCAGGAGCGCCTCGCCGCCGCGTGGACGACGGCCGTCCGGCGGCACGACCGGGGCGCGGCCGTCGCGAGCTTCGCGCACGAGGTCGTCGCGGTCGTCGGCGCGGACGGCTTCGACTCCGCCGAACTGACGGCCGGGCCCGTCCAGGCGATGGTCAAGGAGGCGTCGTCGATCTTCGCGGAGCACCTGCCGGTGCGGCGCACGTTCTCGACCGGCATCAGCCGGACGGTGTCGTCCCCGGCGGCGCTGCCCGAGGCGTACGAGCAGGCGGTCAAGGCCGTCCGGGTCGGCCGGCAGCTCAACGGCGCGGGCGCGCGGGCGCACTTCGACCAGCTCGGCGTGTACCGGCTGCTGAGCCTCGTGTCCGACCCGGAGGAGCTGCACGCGTTCGTCCGGGAGACGCTGGGCGACCTGGCCGCGGACGACGAGCCGGAACTGGTCGACCTGCGCCGCACCCTCCAGGTGCTGCTGGAGACCAACCTCAACGTCGCCGAGACCGCGCGGCGGCTCCATTTCCACTACAACACGCTGCGCTACCGCATCGGGAAGCTGGAACGGATGCTCGGCGCGTTCACCGAGGACGCGCATCTGCGGCTCAACCTCACCCTCGCTCTTCACGTTCTGCGCATGCGAGGTATCTGACGGTAGTACGCCCACACCGGCGCGTCCGCCAGGCGCGCCGTGCGGCCGATTGCACCGGCCGCTCCTCCCAATCGGGGGCGCGGGCTTTGGCAATAGTCGCCGATGCCCGCCCACCAGGGTAGATCTACCTTGCCCGCATACCGCGGACGGTTGAGCGCGGACGGTTGAGCAGGGAGGGGCCCGATGGCGATCGGCTGGAAGCTGCACGGCGACGGACGAACACCGCCGCCAGGGGAGGTCGTCAGACCGGACGAGCGCCTGTCGTGGCCGCGCACCGCCGGGATCGGCGCGCAGCACGTCGTGGCGATGTTCGGCGCGACGTTCGTGTTCCCCGTGGTGATGGGCCTGGACCCGAACCTCGCGATCATGATGTCCGGGGTCGCGACGATCCTGTTCCTGCTCATCGTCGGCGGCCGGGTGCCGAGCTACCTCGGCACGAGCGCGTCGTTCGTCGGCGCGGTCGCGGCGATCCGCGCGGCGGGCGGCGACACCGCCACGGTGACCGGCGCGATCCTGGTCGCGGGGCTCGTCCTCGCGCTGATCGGCCTACTGATCCATTTCGTGGGCGGCGAAGTCATCCACAAGGTCTTCCCGCCCGTGGTCACCGGGGCCGTGGTCATGCTCATCGGGTTCAACCTGGCCCCGGTGGTCGCCAACGTCTACTGGCCGCAGGACCAGTGGGTCGGGCTGGCGACGCTGGGCTTCGCCGTCCTGTGCGCGGTGCTGCTGCGCGGGTTCTGGGGACGCATCACGATCCTGCTGGCGCTGGTCTTCGGGTACGCCCTGTCGTGGATCCTCGACAAGACCGTCGGCCAGATCACCTCCGTTCTGCCGGGCCAGAACCTGCTGGACGCCAACGGCCAGCCGTGCACGGCCGAGGGGCCGTACTGCGTCGCGACCGCCTTCCCCCACGACCGGGTGGACTTCGGCGGCGTGAGCGCGGCCGACTGGTTCGGGCTGCCGAGCATGCACGGCCCCGACTTCAAGACCTCGGCGATCCTGCTGGCGCTGCCGGCGGTCATCGCGCTGCTCGCGGAGAACACCGGGCACGTCAAGGCCGTCGCCGCGATGACCCGGGAGGACCTCGACCCCGTCCTCGGCCGGGCGATCGGCGCGGACGGCGTCGGCACCGCCCTCGCCAGCGCGGTCGGCGGCGCGCCCACCACCACCTACGCCGAGAACATCGGCGTCATGGCCGCGACGCGGATCTACTCGACCGCCGCGTACTACGTCGCCGCGGCCGTGGCGATCCTGTTCGGGCTGTGCCCCAAGTTCGGCGCGCTGATCGCCGCCACGCCGGGCGGCGTGCTCGGCGGCATCACCGTCGTCCTCTACGGGATGATCGGCCTGCTCGGTGCGAAGATCTGGGTCGAGAACCGGGTGGACTTCGCCGACCCGGTCAACCTCGTCCCGGTGGCGGCCGGCGTGATCCTGGCGATCGGGGACGTGACCCTGAAGGTCACCGACGACTTCCCGCTGCAGGGCATCGCGTTCGGCACCATCGCCGTGCTGCTCGGGTACCACGTCCTCAACGCGCTGCGCCGGCCGGACGCCTCGGGCGCCGGGATCATCGCCCCGGGCGAGGAGATCGGCGGGCCGGTGCGCCGCGCGGACGGGCCCGGCGAGACCGGGTCCGGCGAGAGCGGGTCCGGCAAGGGCGAGTCGAGCGGACCGAAGGACGACCCCGGCACCGGGCCGGGCTGAGGAGGCGGCCGGTGAAACCACCCCCGTTCGGATACCGCGCCCCGCGCACGCTCGACGAGGCGCTGGACGCGCTCGCCGCCGTACCGTCGGGCAAGGTGCTCGCCGGGGGCCAGAGCCTCATCCCGCTGCTCAACATGCGGCTCGCCGCCCCGTCCCACCTCGTCGACATCAACCGCGTGGCCGGGCTCGACACCGTCCACGCGGGCGACGAGGGGGTGCGGGTCGGCGCGCTCGCCCGGCACGCCCGGGTGGAGCGCTCGCCGGAGGCCGCGGCGATCCAGCCGCTGCTCGGGCGGGCGCTCCGGCATGTGGCGCACCCCGTCATCCGGAACCGGGGCACGGTCGTCGGGAGCCTCGCGCACGCCGATCCCGCCGGGGAGATGCCCGCCGTGCTGGCGGTCCTCGGCGGGACGGTGGAGGCGGCGTCCGCGCGGGGCCGCCGGACGATCCCGGCCGCCGAGTTCTTCCGGGGCCCGCTGGAGCCGGCGCTCGAACCGGGCGAGCTGGCCGTGTCGGCGTTCTTCCCGGCCGCGCCGCCGCGCACCGGCACCGCGTTCGCCGAGACGGCGCGGCGGCACGGCGACTACGCGCTCGCCGGGGTCGCCGCCGTCGTCACCCTGGACGAGGACCTGCGGGTGTCGGCCGCCCGCGCCGGGTACCTCGGCGTCTGCGGGGTGCCGCTCGTCCTCGACCTGGCCGGCGCCGCGGGGCCGGCGGGCGACTGGGCGGCGGCCGCCGCGCACGCGCGCGACAGCATGGATCCCGAGCCCGACATCCACGCGGGCGCCGAGTACCGGCGCCATCTGGCCGGTGTGCTCACCGAGCGCACCCTGAGCATCGCGGCGGCCGAGGCGCTGCGGAGGGCGGGAGACTGATGGAGGAGTGCTTCGAGGTCGCGCTGACCGTCAACGGGACCCCGCGCGCGGCGAGCGTCCCGGCCAGGCGGCTGCTCTCGGACCTGCTCCGGCACGACCTCGGGCTCACCGGCACGCACGTCGGCTGCGAGCACGGCGTGTGCGGCTGCTGCACCGTCCTGCTGGACGGGGAGCCGGTGCGGTCGTGCCTGATGTTCGCCGTCACCGCCGCCGGGCACGAGATCACGACCGTGGAGGGCCTCGCCGCGGAGGACGGCACCCCCTCGGCGGTGCAGCGGGCCTTCCGCGAATGCCACGGCCTGCAGTGCGGATTCTGCACGCCCGGGTTCCTGTGCACCGTCACCGCGCTGCTGCGGGAGACGCCGCGCCCGACGGACGACCAGGTCCTTGAGGGGATCTCCGGGAACCTCTGCCGCTGCACCGGCTACCAGAACATCGTCAAATCGGTGCACCGCGCCGCCGAACTGCTGCAGGAGGGGGAGGGCTGAGTGGCGACGCGATTCTTCGGGGAGCCGGTCGAGCGCCGCGAGGACGGCAGGCTCACCACCGGCCAGGGGCGCTACCTGGACGACCTCGGCCCCGGCGCGCTCGCGGCGGCGTTCGTCCGGTCCCCGCACGCGCACGCCCGGATCGCCGACATCGACGTGTCGGAGGCGCTCGACGTCGACGGCCTCGTCGCCGTCTACACCTGGGAGGACCTGCCGGGCCGGGTCGGGGAGCCGCTGCCGCTGCTGATCCCGCACCCGTCCCTGACGCATGGCCGCACCGGCTACCCGCTGGCGCGCGACGTCGTCCGGCACGTCGGCGAGCCGGTCGCGATGGTCGTCGCCCGGGACCGGTACCTGGCCGAGGACGCCGCCGAGCGCATCCGCGTGGAGTACGAGCCGCTCCCCGCCGTCGTCGGCATCGAGGCGGCTTCGCGGGCGGACCGGCTCGTCCACGACGACGTGCCGGGGAACGTCGGGGCGGTCCTGGTCCAGGAGAACGGGGACGCGGCCGCCGCGATCGACGCCGCCCCCCATGTGCTGGAGTTCAGCCTCGCCATCGAGCGCAGCGCGTCCATGCCCCTGGAAGGGCGCGGCGTGTACGCGCGGTGGGACGCCGACGACGGGTCGCTGCGCGTGTACTCGTCCACGCAGGCGTCCACCAGCGTGCGCGCCGCGATCGCCGCGCGGCTCGGGCTCCCGAACGGCAAGGTCGAGGTGGTCGCGCCGGACGTCGGCGGCGGGTTCGGCGTCAAGATCGTCCACCCGTGGCCGGAGGAGATCCTGGTCCCGTGGGCGGCGCGGCTGCTGGACCGCGAGGTCAAGTGGACCGAGGACCGCCGCGAGCACTTCGTCGCCGCCGCCCACGAGCGCGGCCAGCTCCAGGACGTGCGGGTCGGGTTCGACGACGAGGGCCGCATCCTCGGCCTGGACGTGCGGATCCGGCACGACCACGGCGCCTACACCCCGTACGGGATCATCATCCCGATCATCACGTCCACCCAGCTGCTCGGCCCGTACAGGATCGGCGCGTACCGGGCGGAGGTCGTCAGCCTCTACACCAACACGCTGATCGTCACGCCGTACCGGGGCGCGGGCCGTCCGCAGGGCGTGTTCTGCATGGAGCGGACGATGGACCGCGTCGCCCGCCACCTCGGCCGCGACCGCGCCCGGGTCCGGGAGGCGAACCTCATCCAGCCCGACGAGTTCCCCTACGACCAGGGCCTGACGTTCCAGGACGGCCGCCCCCTCATCTACGACTCGGGCGACTACCCGGAGCTGCTCCGCAAGGCCCGGGAGCTGATCGGCTGGGACGGGTTCGAGGCCGACCGCGCCGCCGCCGAGGCCGAGGGCCGCCGCGTCGGCATCGGCCTCGGCATCTACGTCGAGGGGACCGGCGTCGGCCCGTACGAGGGCGGGCACGTCGAGATCGACACGGCCGGGCGGGTGCACGTCTCCACCGGCCTGACCTCGCAGGGGCAGAGCCACGAGACCGTCTTCGCGCAGATCGCCGCGTCGGAGCTCGGCGTCCCGATCGACGACGTGCGGGTCACGACGGGCGACACCCGCCGGTTCGGGTACGCGGTCGGGACGTTCGCGTCCCGCGCGGCCGTGATGAGCGGCAACGCGATCGCGCTCGCCGCCCGGAAGGTGCGGGCCAAGGCGCTGCGCATCGCCGGCGAGGCGCTGGAGGCCGACCCCGGGGACCTCGACATCACCGACGGCGTCGTCCACGTGCGCGGCGACCCGTCGGCCGCGGTCCCGCTGCGGACGGTCGCGGTGCTGTCGAACCCGCTGCGGTACGCGTTCGACGAGGAGGCCGCGGCGGCGACGCAGTTCGCGGTCGGCCGCCCGGCGACCGAGCCGCCCGTCGCGGAGGGGGACGAGCCCGGCCTGGAGGGGCGCGACTACTACTCGCCGGTCCGCTCCACGTTCGCGGCCGGGGCGCACGCCGCGATCGTGGAGGTCGATCCCGACACGGCGGAGGTCGGCATTCTGCGGTACGCGGTCGTCCACGACTGCGGGCGGCTCATCAACCCGATGGTGGTCGAGGGGCAGATCCACGGCGGCGTCGCGCAGGGCATCGGCGGGGCGCTGTACGAGCGGATGGTCTACGACGAGTCGGGCCAGCTGCTGAACGCCTCGTTCATGGACTTCCTCATGCCGTACGCGACGGAGATCCCCCGCATCGAGACCGACCATCTGGAGACGCCGTCGCCGCTGAACCCGCTGGGCATCAAGGGCGCGGGGGAGGCGGGCGTGATCCCGGTGTCGGCGGTGGTCGCCTCGGCGATCGAGGACGCGGAGGGCGTCCGGGTGGACACGATGCCGATCTCGCCGGACGAGCTCTACACGCTCCGGCTGCGCGCCGCCGCCGATCCGTCGCTGCGCGTCGGGGAGGACGTCCGGACCGGGTGACGCGGGCGGGGGGTGATGC